>JAYUXE010000802.1:0-3901 GCA_043753165.1 Archangiaceae bacterium
CGGCTCGCGGAAGTGCAGAAGAAGAACAAGGCGAGCGCGGTGGGGGCGCGGAAGCTGGCCGACGCGCAGGGCAAGCTCGACAGGGCGCTGGCGGCGCAGTCGAAGGCGCAGGCCGAAGTCGACAAGCTCAAAGCGTCGAAGGCGAAGCGGCCGGTGGTCGCGAAGGCCGAGAAGAAGCTGACGGGCGCGACGAAGACCGTCACGGCCGCGCAGAAACCGGTTGCGGCGCTGACCGTCGCTCCGTCGAAAGAGATTCAGGGCGAGGTCGCGATGCTCGAAGGCGAGCTGGCCCGCGCGAAGACGGAATCGACCGATGTGTCGGTGGTCGCAAGCGCCGATGGCTTCGTGACGGGGTTGAACGCGAAGCCGGGTCAGGTCGTCGAGGCGAACGCCGTGCTGGCGCGGCTCGAAGACTCGCGGACGTTGAAGGTCGTGGTCGTCGTGCCGCGCGGCGAGCAGCTGAAGGTCGGCGATGCCCTGCAGCTGAAGCTCGGCACCGTGGTCGCGAAGGCGGTGGTCGAGAAAGTCGATGGCGCGTCGGCCGAGGCCCCGCTGGACAACGCAAAGGGCGGGTTCAAGGGCGGCTCCACGGGTGAGACCAGCTTCGCAGGTGCGTCGAGATCGCTGATCGGGCGGCTCTGACTCCGACCGATCTCCGCGTCAGGGGCCCGCTGGAGTGTGGGTCGAACAGGCCACTTCTTAACCCGTACCGATGGTCCAAAATACAAACGGCACGCATAACCGCTTGAAACCGATCATTGTTAACGTTCCTCACGCGCGCGCAAACACTCGCCGTCATGCAGATTGGTGGACTGGTCCAATCTAAGAAACGCCCTAGATCTGCTGGTGTCCGACGCCGGGCCGCACGCATGGAACAGCGCTTCGAAATGACGGCCGCGTCGGGCCCGAGAATCGGCGATTCCACGTTGTCGTAGGACAGCAGGGCGTGCACTTTGAATTTCGGAGCCGCCTCCGTGCCGAGCCGGCCGTTGCTCACCTGGATCAACGTCGGGAAGAAACGTCTCGGCCAGGCCGCGCCCCGGGTTGTCGTCCGTCACGAGCAGCAAATGCTGCATCCGCCCGACCCTCGAGCGTCTGACCCGCGTTCTGCGCCATCAGCGGCGCGAGCGCCTGGGCCCACGCTGAGACGACAGCGTGCCCGGCATCGAGCTCCATCGCCTCACACTGCGCCGGCGTGAGATGGCCGGGCGGCACCCGCGGCTTTGGGCCGGAAGGCGTGTCGGCGATGTTGAGGATGATGTCGACGATCCACGAGCGCTGTTCCGGCTCGGCCGTCGACGCGGGCGGATCATCAGACCCCGCCCAGTAGACGCTGCAGCTTCCTGCGATCAACACCGCCGCCGTGACGAGGCCCCGGCGGCGCATGAGAAGACTAGAAGCGGGCCTGCATGATGAGGTTGAACCCGAGGGCGCTGGGCTTCTCGAAGGTCGGCTCTGCGATGCCGGCGACGCTGTCGCGGAAGGTCGTCCGGTTCGGGTTGTACGTGTAATAGACCTCGCCGATCAGGGCCATGTAGTCGCTGACGTCGAGCTTCGCGTTCGCCTTCGCCGAGATGATCGGCAGGGCTTTGAAGGAAGTCGGCAGAATTTCGAAGTCGTTCACACCGCTGAGCACGACGGTGCGCGAGCCGGTGAATGCGCCGGGCGGGTTGTTGCCGCCGAGCACCGTCCTGGGGCTCTTGAAGCTCGCGGGCTGCTGCACGCCGAGGATCACGCCGGGGGTCAGGTGCAGGCCGGGGAAGTGGTAGTCGGCACCGACGGCGACGAACATCTCGGGGTTCTTCTCGGTGCCCGTCGGGAAGTCTTTGTACGGAGGAATGCCGGGCACATCGAACTGAATGTACGAGAGCGTGCGGTACAGCGCGAGGACGTTGAAGCGCAGGAAGTTCCACTTCGCGCGGGCCTGCAGCGCGATCGCGTTCGCCGACTGGATCTTCGTCTTCGCGAACACGTCCGGATCTTCCAGCGTCTGATCCAGGTACGCGCCTTCGAGCGAGATGCTGTACGCGAACCCGCCCGGGTACGACTCGGGGGTAAAGAACTTCTGAAAGATTTCGGGGTCGTTCTTGTAGAGCTTGAAGTCGATGCTGGTGCCGACGGGGACGCCGACGTGCCACGTCACCTGCGCCGACACGCCGCGCGCGTTGACGGGCGCTTCGATGCCCTGATTCGCGAGGCCGGGGACGATGCCCTTCTGGAAATAGCCGCCGTTCGCCTCGATGCGCAGCTTGTCGGTGATGTCGACGCCGCCGCCGAACATGCCGCCGTAGACGCGTTCTTTTTCGAGCGTGCGGTCGTTGAGAAGCAGGCCCGTCTTCATGCCGGCGAACAGGTACCAGCGATCGCGGGTGAGCTGCAGGCGCGCGCCGGGGACGCCGTCGTTGATCGCGCGGTTGGTGAACACCGAGCTGCCGCCCCAGCTGATGCGGTACGCGTAGCCGAGACGGAACCGGTCGGAGCTCACAGGGAAGCCGGTGAACGAGACTTCTTCGCGCTCGCCCCAGCCTGGCGGGCGCCAGTTGAGCTTCAGGTAGCTGCTGTTGTCGCGGAACTCGATCGTGCCAGCGGGGCGCACCAGCACGTTGATCGCCAGCGCCGCTTCACCGGTGAAGCCTTCGAAGAACGAAGGGGACTTCTTGTAGAGCACGATGTTCGAGAGCGACTCGAACCCGGAAAACTTGGTGTTGAAGTTGTCGTAGAACTGGGTGTTGCCAGCCGTCGCTCCGAAGCCGGGGTCAGGGCTGTTGATCTTCGTCTCACCCGAACGTGCCAACAGGTTGTCGTCGGCCAGCGAGAAGCTGATGCGGGTGTCGACGAAGTCTCCGGCGTGCGCCGAGGCAGCGGCGAACACGGACAGCGCGACGAAACGGGGAAGCAGTTTCAAGAAACCTCCAGAAGGTCCTGCAGTGAAAAAGGTCATGGACAGGGTTTGACGGGCCGAGGGCACTCGAGGCCGGGTCCGGGGTGGCAGCAGACGTCGTCGGGAGCGCGCGGAAGCACGGCCCAACGCGGGCGGCCGGGCTGCAGGTGGCGAAGGTGGCCGACGATGTCGAAGGTCGCTCCGCGAACCCAGGAACACTGCTTTGCCTTTTCCGGATCCGCGTCGTCCAGCGCGCAGTCGGGCTGAAGCTCGGGCAACGCATCCTTCGTGATGAGGTTGATCCGGTTGTGGAAGTTCTGAGCGACCCAACACGCCGCCACACCCCCGTTCACCGGCACAATCGAGACGGTGCTCTCCATCGCGCCAATGGTGTGCTTCAGCGGCGTTCGCGCAGTGAGCACCGGATCTGCCGAGGTCGCGACGACGGCCGGGCCCCCGAAGCGCACGTTGACGTCGACGTCGCAGCCCAGGTTCACCTCGACGCCAGGCGAGTACCCCTGGGGCGGGCGGGCAGTCGGGAATCCACCGTCGGTGGTGCCGGCGTCCGCCGCGGGGCCGAAGTGCTGCACGCGAAGAGGAACGCTTTCGTCGAAGCCCCAGGTGCCCTCGCCGGGGGGATTCATCTCGACGACGAACTGGCCGAAGCCGACGAAGGTGGTGCGTTCGCTGCAAACCTTGCCGGCCCACGCGCCCGTCGAGATGACGCAGTCGCTGTTGCAGACGCGTTCAATCGTTTCAGCGGGCGGCTCGGGTGGTGAAGGCGCAAACGCGCAGCTGCCCCACTGCCAGTCTCCACCGACGGGCCTGGTGTCGCAGAAGAACGGCACGCTGGAGTTCGCGTTGAAGTCGCAGTTGGTGAAGGCCTCGGGGAAGCGGACGTTGCGGATCTTCACCAGGCCCGACTCGAGGCTTTCCATCTTCAGGTTCCGCCGGCTGTGACCGCAGAGCTGGTCGGTGAGGAAGGGCGGGAAGACGTTTTCGGAGCCGCAGGTGCGGTTG
>JAYUXE010000803.1:0-1523 GCA_043753165.1 Archangiaceae bacterium
TCGCAGTGCTGATGGACGACGAGCTGCTCGTGCTCTCGGCCGAAGGAAAGCCGGTGGCGCGCTACGACCTTCGCAGCCTGCCGCCTTCGACCCGCCCGACCCGCGAGCCCTTCGGAGGCATCTCGATTCTCAATGCCCGCCTCACGTACATCTCTGGCCGCCGCGCGCACGGCGAGACCCTGGCGCTGCAGGGTGGGACGTTGAAGCCCGTCGCCGTCGCCGACGAAGTCGCGCTCGACGGCCTCACGGTTCGCCTCGTCCCCGGGCTCAACGCGTTCGCCGCCGAGGCCGTCTGGTTCGGCAAGCCCCTGACGTTGCCCGCGCTGCTCACCGCCACGAGCACGCGCGGCGGAGTGACGCTGTTCCTCTTTTCGAACGGCACGGGCTCCGTCACGCGCGGGACTCCGCCCGGCGGCACCTTCTTCCCGGCCTCGAGCGCCGCGGTGCTCGCCGACCTCGATGGCGATCAGACCCCCGAGCTCGTCACCACCTCGAGCCGCTTCCTTGCCGACGCCGATGAAGTCCGGGTGGTGCCCGCTGAACGCGCAGACGCCACGCCGGTGTTCAGCAGCCCCACGCCGCGGGGGCGCGTCCTCGCCATCGCCGCGGGCGACCTCGACGGCGACGGCACCGAAGAAGTCGTGCTGGGCTCTTGGCTCGCCGACGGCACCGGTGAGCTGCTGGTCGCGCGGAAGGTGGCCCCGTGAGAATTGCGGCGGTCGCGCTGCTGGTCGTCCTCGCCGGTTCTCGCGCGCGCTACGGAGGCACGCTGAAGATCGCTGCGGCCGCGAAGGCGACCGAGTCCGACCCGCTGCTCGCCGACACGCCCCTCGAAGCGACGCTGGCCTCGCTGCTGAATCGCCCGCTGTGCCGCGCCGAGAAGAACGGGTCCATCACGCCGCTGCTGGTGACCGAGCTGTCGCGCCCGACGCCGACGACCGTCAAGATGCCGCTGCGCCCCAACCTCGAGCTGTCGCCCGCCGCGCTCGCCGCGCACCTGACGAAGGTCGCCGCCGGCCCGTCGCCCTACCGCGCACTGCTGTCACCACTGAAGGCCGCTGCTCCCGGCGAGCTCACCCTCGCCTTCCCCTTCCCCGACTTCGAACGGGCGCTGTGTCATCCGGCTCTCGCTCCCACCGGAATTGGCCCGTACCGGTTCGCCGCGCAGACCTTCACCGCGAACGTCTTCTTCCCCGAAGGCCGCCCGTACACCGACGCCATCACCGTTACTTCCACCGACGCCCGCGCGGCCGAACGCCTGCTGCAGCAGCGAAAGACGCACCTCGCGCTGGGCCTTGGCACCGCGGCCGACGAATCCGCGTTGCTCTTCTCGACCTTCCTCGCGTTCAACCCGGCGAAGGTGGGCCCCGACTTCCGCGCTGCATTCGAAGCGGCGATCGAACGGGCCGACCTGGTGCGTTTCTTCGTCCTGCCGCCCGCGGTCGCGATGGGTCAGCTGCTGCCCCCGCCGCTCGCGATCGGAATGGTGGAACCGGCCCAGCTGCCGAAGCCCGCGCCGCTCG
>JAYUXE010000804.1:0-3893 GCA_043753165.1 Archangiaceae bacterium
AGACGTCGTCTTCCCCGGCGTCTGCTCGACCCGCATTCCGCTGAACGGCGCGTGCAACAACGAGCAGTACGACGACGGCTGCCAGGGCGCCGGCGCCACCTGCCTCGGCCTCAAGTGCCTCACCGCGCAACCGCACTCGCGCCCGCTGTCGGCCGAGTGTGATGCGTACAACCAGTGCCCCGTCGGCGCGTACTGCACCTGCGCCGGCCCGCTGACCAGCGACGGCGGCATCTCGCTTCGCGACGGCAACTGCTTGAGCCAGCTGGGCGAGGGCGGCACCTGCTGGGAAGAGATGGGCTACTCGATGTGCCTGCCCGGCTTCGAGTGCACGCCGATGGGCAAGTGCGTCCCGCTTCGCAACGAGGGCCAGAGCTGCGGCCTCGACAACGGCCGCTGCAAGCAGCTGCTCAACTGCACGCAAGAGCTCACGCCCGGCGCGCCCACCTGTGAGGCCGCGCGCGTGCAAAACGAGCGCTGCGAGCTCGTGGCCCTGCCCTGCGCCCCCGGCCAATACTGCCGCACCGACGCCGGAGCCGCCCAGGGCGCATGCACTGCTCTCACCACCAAAGGCGCCGCGTGCGCGAACAACTTCGAGTGCGCGGGCGGCCGTTGCCTGCCTGCCGACGGAGGCAAGGCGTGCGTAGACAGTTGCCTTTGATCCATCGCATTCTTCGCCGCGCCTGAGTTCCCCCCTGCCCACGCACACTTCGAACACCGTTGCTCAGGGCATCGCCCGCTGCGCCGCTGTGCTCGAAGACCTGAACCTGCTTCGCGACGAAGTGGGCCAGCTGCGCCAGCACCCCGACGAGACGGCGCAATTCGCGACCGCGCTGTTCGACCTCGAACGCGCGCGCCGTGGAGACCCCGACGCGCGGATGCAGCTGCTCGGAGTGGCCGACCAGCTGCTCGTCTTCTGGCGCGAACGCACCGGCGATGCGCTGGCCGATACTCACCCCGCGCTCGGCCCACTGTGGGCGCATGCGTCGGCGCTGCTCGTCTCGTTCGAGATGAAGCGCTTCAAAAAGGCGCTGGATGCGTGTTGGGAAGCGCGCACCGATGCGGCGCTGCTGCAGGTGGCGATCGAAGGGCTCGTGCCCGCGGGAAACCGCCGCGTCGAGTTCGCGGCGTGCCTCTACCACCTCGAGCTCGCGCGACTCTTCGTCGATGCGTCGCGCGGTGAGTTCGCCCGGCGCGCGAACCTCGTTCACGAGGCCTACCACTCGAAGGAAACTGCCGACGAGCTCGTGGGCGACGACCCCGGCCTGCAGCATCTGTGGAAGGAGCTCGTCCCGTACCTCGACGAGTTCTTCGAAGCGCTGGAAGCCGAGCAAGAACGGAAGCTGCGTTCGAACCTGAAGACGGACCCGGGCGGCGAGGCAGTCGCGCGCGCGCCGGTGCCGCCGCCGCCCGACATCACGCCCGTGCACGGCGTGCCGAAAGCGACGCCGCTGCAGGAAGAAGAAGCGGAAGAGCCGATCGCAGTCACCTTCATCGGGCCGGCGCCCAGGCGAAACGCAGCGCTGGGCGACCCGACGGAACCCGAGGCCGCGCCGCTGGTCGAGAACATCGACCTCACCGTGCCGCCGCCCGCGCCCCCGCCGTCGATTCCGGGCTCGTCGGGGGTGTTCGACTTGTGGTTGCAGGAGCCCAGCCGGCCGGTGTCGTCGCTGTCGATTCCATCGGTCGCTGCGGCGGTGATTGAAGAAGAAATCATCGACCTGGCCGAGCCGCTGCCCAGCGGGCCGCCGCCTCCACCGGCGAACTTCACGCCCGCGCCAGGGACGCTGAAGTACGAAGTGCCGGACGCCGACGTCACCGCTCCGCGGCCGCCTCCCGGCCCCCCGCCGTCGCCGACGTCTCCGCGCCGCGCCCCGCCCCCGTCGAACGAGTCGGGCATCATCGACCTGCAGGAGCTCATCGACGAGGCGCCGCCGCCGCGCCCCAGCCGGCCGTCGCTCGACGTCGAGCTCGGCGACTACGAGCCGGACGACGCGACGCAGACCTTCTGGCGCCACACCGAGCAGTCGTTGGGGCTGCTGCCCGATGCGAACGCCCCGCGGCTCGACAGGCGGGCCCTGTCGGCCGAGGGCCGGGCTGAACGGAAGAAGCTGAACACCTGGCTCGACGGCGTCACCCGCCGCTTCAACACGGTGCCCGAGGCGAAGACGTTTGCGTGCCTGACGAAGCTCTACATGGCGGCGCAGCTCAAAGAGAAAGGCCTGTTCGGCGGCGTGAACACGAAGCGGAAGGAAGCGTTCGTCTCTGCCCTCGAGCTGTTGTCGGCCGAGCCGCTGGCCGCGGGACATGCTGCGGTGTGGTTCGAGCTCGATGGGAAAGAGACGCTCGAGCACCTGGGCAACGGGCTCGACGTGCTCACCGACTATCTGCAGTTCTGCGCCCGCGAAAACCTGGATCCCCTGGATCCGGCGGTTCCCGGCCAGTTCATGCCGTAGGCAGTCGCGCAATTGCCCGCTGAAGAAGCTCACATTTCGCACTAAGGTCCGGGCATGAAACGTCTCCTGCTGACGACGTGGCTGCTGCTGCCGACCCTCGCTCTCGCCGCCGACCTGATTCCCGTCGCGGTGTTCCCACCCGTGGTCGACCCGAAGGCCCCCGACGGCCTCGCCCGCACCCTGGCGACGAAGGCCAGCGCCCTGCTCGCGGGAACCGGAAAGTTCTCGGTCGTCAGCGCGAGGCAGATTGCCGCGATGTCCACCCGGCACCGCGTCGCGGCCGATCAGCTCGCCGACCACAACGTCGCGCGTGAAGCCGCGCAGCGTCTCGGGGTGAAGCTCTACGCGTACTCGAAGCTCGTCGCCACGAAGGACGGCTGGACGCTGGAAATCAACACTGCCGCCGTCGGCGACCCCAGCGCCGAAGCCACGACCGCCACACTCGCGAAAGGCGAAGCGTCCGCCGTCTACAACGGAGCCTCAAGCCTCGCCGCCGCTGTGGCGAAGGCCGGGAAAGTGGAAGCGCCGAAGCCCGTCGTCGTCGATGCGTCCGACGCGGCGGTGAAAGACTGGGTCGGCTGCGAAGCACTGTTGGGGAAGCAGCCCATCGGCGTCGAGAATCCGACGCTGCTCAACCAGGCCGAGCTCACGAAGGCGGTGGGGCTGTGCGGGTCGGCGGTGAAGGCCGCTCCGAAGCTGGCCGACGCGTGGGCGGCCCTCGCGCTTGCTGCCGCCATCTCGGGCCAGGACGAACGCGCCGTCTTCTCGCTCACCCAGGCCGAGGCGCTGCGCGGCACGATGCATCTGCCGAACGCGACGCTCGCGCGCTTCTGGCTCGTCACCCGCTACCAGTCGACCGAGGCCGGCGAAACCGTGCTCAAGGAAGCCATCGCGAAAGAGCCTGCCTTCCTGCTCGCGCGCGGCTACCTCGCCGAGCTCTACAGCGCCGAAGGCAGGCACGCCGAGGCGGCAAAGGCGTGGCAGGACTACGCCGCCGTCACGCCGAACAACCCCTTCCTCATCTCGCGCCTCGCGTACTCGCTGTCGCGACTCGGCAAGGCGGCAGAGGCCGCGACGTACGCTGAGAAGGCGCTGGCCTACGACCCCCAGAGCGTCGACCTGAACCTCGAGCTGGCGAGCCGGTACGTCGACGCAAACCAGCTCGACAAGGCAATCAAGGTGCTCGAGCCGATGGCCGCCCTGCCGTCCGCGCGCGGCGAGACCGTGCTGCGGCTCGGCTACGCGAAGCTGCTCAAGGGCGACCTCGACGAGGCACAGAAGCTGCTGGCCCGCGCGGTGACGATCGCTAAAGAGCCGGCCGAATGGCGCACCCGGGCACGCGCGAAGGTGAACCTCGCGATGGTCGCCGAAAAGAAGGGAAAGAAGGCCGACGCGAAGAAGCTGATCGCCGAAGCGGCGAAAGAAGGGTTCGCGGTGAAG
>JAYUXE010000805.1:0-3891 GCA_043753165.1 Archangiaceae bacterium
GCGCGCGTGTCGATGCCACTGTCGTGGGCCGACTTCTTCGGCTGCGTCCCGACGAACTACACGCTGAAGACGGTGCCTGCGATCTACGCGGCGAAAGGCGACGCGCACGCGGGCATCGATGCCTCGCCGGGCACGTTGGATTCGCTGCTGGCGCTGGCGGACACGCAGGAAGCGAAGGGCGAGAAGGACGCTCCGTGGCCGCCCCATTTTGCGAAGGGGGAAGGCGAGGCGCCGAGGGTCGCTCCCTCGAGGGCGAAGCGGGTGAAGCTGCCCGTGATCACCATCGCGCAGACGAAGGCGAAGGTGGACGCGTTGGCCGGGCTCGAACGGTGGAAGGCGAAGCACCCCGCAGTCTTCGCGAAGCTCGCGGCGGAAGACGTGCTGGTCGACACGAACCGCGGGCGCGCGACGGCGTGGTACCGCGTCCGCATCAACTTGAAGAGCGTGCCCGAGGAAGAACGCCCGCCCGTCGAGCCGCCCGACCCCGACTACGACCCGAAGTCCGAGTACGAGGGGATGACGCGCTAAGCGTCTTGCCGGAACACCTGGTGCGCTTCGACGTCGTGGGTCGGCAGCGAGCCGAGAATCGCTCCGACGGCCCAGTTGAGCGGCGGCGTGCGGTGCTTGGCCCAGAGACCCCGTGCGCCGGGGGTCGCTCCGAGCCGCGTTTTCGGCTCTTCCGCGGTGCGCCCCATCGAAATCTCTCTGCAGCCCCACGCGATGCCCTGCTCGATGATCGACGTCAGCAGACGCAGGTACAGCGGCGCCTCGATGGTCTTGTCGTAGCCCAGGTAGTAGCCGACGCACGCGCTGCCGCTGCGAAGACAGACGCCGAAGCCGTAGAGCTTGCCGTCGCGAAGAATTCCGCTCGTCACGCAGTCGACGCCAAGCCGGCGCTGCAGCTCGACGAAGAACCGGCCAGAGAGCCGCAGCGGGCGAACGTCGGCGGCCGACCAGACCTGGCCATACAAGTCGTCAAGCCTACCGGCATTGGCTTCGAGCTCATCGAGCGTCAGCGGCCGAACCTCGTAGCCAGCGGCGGCGATCGCCTCTGACGTCTTCTTCACCGCGCGGCGCCGCTTCGAGGCGAGGCACGCGAGGTACCCGTCGAGCGTCTTCCAGCCCGCATCGACGGTGAGCAGCATGTCGGGGCCCGACGGCACGCGCTGATAGCCCTGCTTGCGAAGCGCGGCGTCGTCTTCTTCCGTCGCCGCGTCCTTCACGAACGACACGTTCACCGAGCCTTCTGCCTTTTCGAAACGGCGCAGGCGATCGATCAGCGCCAGCGCTTCCTTCCACACCCGCGCGCGATCGGCGCCGGGCGCGATGACGAGCCCCGTCTCACCCCACGCGGCCAGGTTTCCCAGCACCCACGCGCGCTCATCCAGCAGCTGCGCCATGCCCGAAAACCCCTTCTTCTTCGCCACTGCCGACCTGCCGGTGACGCGCACCAGCTGCAGCTGCACCGCGGCGATGGGCGCGTCGTCCAGGTACATCAGCGCGTAGCGGGGCGACAGGTTCTCGGGCGTCGCGGCCTCGAGCGCGGTGAGAAACGGACGCTGCATGAAGACGCCGGCGTTGGCGGTCAGCGCGTCCCACGCCTCGGTGTCGAGGTGGTTCACGCGTTCGGCGACGGCAAGCTGCACGGTGCGCTTCGGCTTGGTCATGCCGGTTCAACTCGGACATTTTCGACGCCATTCCGGCTGCGCAAAACATCGCGCAACCGCGACCTGATGTTCGCGGCTTAGACCGCGAAACAGCGCATCGGTCAGCCCTTCCGACGGCGGCGAATCAATGCGCCGACGAACGCGAGCGCCACCCACTCGACGCCGCCGCCCGTCGTGCAACCGCAACCACCGCCGCTGCTGCTGCCGCCGCCCTGCCCGCCGTCGGTGACACTGCCGCCGCCCGTGCCGCCCGTTCCACCGCCGGCCCCAACGCCACCGCCCGTGCCGGCCGCCCCGCCGCCGGTGCCAACGCCACCGCCCGTGCCGCCCGTTCCACCGCCGGTGCCAACGCCGCCACCCGTGCCGGCGCCGCCGCCCGAGCCACTTCCGCCGCCCGAGCCCGAGCCACCACCTGCGCCCGTGCCGAGCGAGCCGTTGGGCAGCGCGTGCTTGATGAAGATGCGGTCGGCCGAGTCCTGAAAGGTGACGAAGGCGCCGTTGGCTGTGTCGGAGGCGACGTCAAACCGTTCGATGTTGGCGAGCCTGGTGATCTGAAATCCACCCGGAGGTCCAGCGATGCGCGAGCCGTCCGTCATCGAGAGGCGCGTCGCCCAGATGCCGGGCTGCATGTTGTTCTGCCCAATCCAGAACACCATCAGCGAGCCGTCATCCATCTTCAGCACGCGCCAGGACGGGATGTAGCTCTGGTTCGCAGCAGGCGGCGCCGACGCGCTGGTCGCCTGCACCGCCGAGTTTCCCCACTTCTTCGCGCCATCGGGCCCGATGCGCTGCAGCTCGATCACGTTCACGCCACCAAGCCGTGAGAACCAGGACTGCACGATGCCGCCAGCACCGTCGTCGATGATGACGGGCAGGGCACCGACGGCCGGGTCGGGCTCACTGCCGACGAGACCGCGCGCGACGCCGCCATCGGTGAACGCAACGCCGCCGTCCGCATCGAAGCGCTGAACGAGAACCGGCCGCGTCGCATTTCCAACGTCCAGCCACGACGCCCACACGTTGCTGCCCTGCGCCGCGAGGCTCCAGAGCCCGAACGACGAGCTCGAAGGCGCAACCGTCGAAACTGTCAGGTTGTTCACGCCGGCTGCGGTCACGTGCTTCAGCGTGGGGCTCTGAGACGACGAGCCGGTGGACGCGTAGATCAAGTACATGCCGCCCAGCCCGTCGGCCCCCAGGTATTGGCTCGAGTGCGGGATGCCCGGCTGTTGGCCACTGCCGAAGTTCACGCCACCCGCGCCGAAGGCGAGCGCGCCAGCCGACGTGAGGCGGTGCGCGAAGATGCCGCTGGAAACGTAGATGGCCATGATCGCGCCGCCCTGCTCATCCGACAGCGCCATGAACGACTGATCATTGTTGGGCGATGCCAGCAACTGCACGCCACCCAGCGTCCCCGTCGTCGCCCACTGCGGAGCGCCCGCCGAATCGAACCGCTGCCCGTGAATCGTGAATGGCCCGTTGTTGCCCGCCGAGTAGACCGCGATGAAGCCGCCGTCGTTGTCCTTCACCGCAATCGATTTCCCGCCGTTGCCAGTGCCCAGCTGCATGCCCAGCAGGTCGCGGCCGATGAACCCGCCGTCTGCCGTCGGTACGCCCCAGAGGCGGGTGCCGTCGAGGGTGAAGCGCTCGCCACGCAGGGTCTTCGCGTTCCCCGTCTCGACGCCGGCCCAGACCACGTAGATGCCGTTCTTCGCGTCGACGACCATCGACGGGTTCTGCCCGCGTGGAATGCTGACGACCGGCACGTCTTCCCCGGCGTCCGTCGGCCAGGCTGCGAAGGCCGTCGCACTGACGAGCAGCCCCGTGATCATCGCGAGAGTTTTCATGACCGCCCTCCTAGCAGACGCCCGGGCTGTTATCTGCACGCCATGAGCACCTTGAGTGACGTCGTCGACACACTGGGCCGCTGTCTCGGCGCCGTCCTTCGCGAACAGGAAGGCGCTGAATTTTTCGCGCTGGAAGAGAGGGTGCGATTACAGACGAAGCAGCTGCGCGAGGCGAACGCGGACACCGCGCCGATGCAGAAAGTGCTGGCGGCCGTCTCGACGGAAGATGCCGCGAGGCTGGTGCAGGCATTCTCGAGCTACTTTCTGCTGATCAACCTCGCCGAAGAGCACGAGCGCGTCCGCAAGGCGGCGTCGTACGACCAGCCACGGCGCGAAGATTTGAGGCAGGCGTTGATGAAGTTGAAGGAAGACGGACACTC
>JAYUXE010000806.1:0-8908 GCA_043753165.1 Archangiaceae bacterium
ACCAGCGGGTTGCGCGCGCGGCGAATCGCCCGAAGCCCGAACTCGAGGCCCTGTTCGTCGCCGTTGCCGTTGATGCCGACGCGCACGTCGGCCTTGAACTGGTCGAGGTCGCGCGTGAAGCCCTTGCCGCGAAGCACCTCGCCTTCGGTGTTCACGACTCCGAGGCGGAAGTCGAGACCACTGGCCGCGAACGCCGCGTACATCGATTCGGACGCGGCGACGAGCGTGGCCTGTTCTTCAATCATCGAGCCCGAGTTATCGACCACGAAGATGAAGTCGCTGCGAAGGGCAGGGGCCGTGCGCTTCTCGCAACGGTAGAAGAGGACGTCGTTGAAGCCGCCCAGGTGGCTGCCGTTCGTCAGGTCGGTCATCACCGGCTGGTTGTCTTTGAACTTGCTGGCCGGTGTGACGGCGACCGCGATGAACAGGTGGTTTTTCACAATCTTGAACATCAGGTTCACGACCGCCGTGTCTTCGGCCTGCGAGCCCGCGGCGACCGTCAAGGCGCCGAGCTCGGTTTGCGTCTTGCCCGACAACGACGACAGCAGCCGGTTGCGCAGCGAGAACGCGTTGGTCGCGATCGCGAGGTTCAGCGTCTGGCTGCTCGTGTAGACCGAGCCGGGATACGTGCGAGAGAAGCGTTCGGTGCGGTCGCGCACGACCGGAGTTCCGGCAAGTCCGTTGAGGGCGTTGATCTCGCGCACCGCCACGAGTGCCACGTCGGCCGGGTCGGCAAAGCCACCATCGGTCGGGATCACGTCCATCGGCACCGGGCGGCGCAACACGAAGGCGGCGACGTCGTGGGGCGCATCGTCGAAGACCCACGCCTGGGCCACCGGCACTTCCGTCGAGGTGATCTCGGGGACGATGCCGAACGGGAAGCCCGTACCGCCGACGTTCTTCGCCAGAATCTCATGCGGGAAAAGTGAACCGCACGCCCAGTTGAGCACCGGAGGAATGAAGCCCGCGTCTTTCGGGCCTGCATCCACTGCGGTTCCGCCGCCTGCCCCCGAGTCTTGAGCCGCAGGGGCCGTCAGCCGGCTTTGACAACCGACCAGCGTCGCCGCGGCCACCACCGCCAGCGCCGCCTTTCTGCGCCGCGAAACCGCGAGCAGCAAGACGAGAAGTCCGAGCGCTGCCCCGTCGGTCGAGCCGCAACCGCAGCTGGCCGCCACCACGGGCTTGACCGGCCCCGTGCCGCCATCGCTGCCCGAGCCTCCGTCTGCCGGGACGATGACGCCGCCGCCGCCGTCGACGCCTGCATCTGCGCCAGGGACGCCCGCGTCGGTGCAGATGCGAAGGCCCGAGAGATCGAGGTCGACGCTGCCCTCGCAGTCGTTGTCCTTGAGGTCGCAGACTTCGGCCGCGCCGCGGTAGACGGTCTTGTCGGCGTCGTTGCAGTCGCCGTCGCAGTTCGTTTGGCCGTCGCCGTCGGCATCGAAGCAGGCGGCGCAGAGGTTGAACTGGCCGGGCGCCGAGTCGACATAACCGTCGCAGTCGTTGTCGATGCGATCGCAGACCTCGGTGCCGTGCGGGTGAATGCTCGAGTCGTTGTCGTTGCAGTCGCCGCAGAAGCCGCTGTAGCCGTCGTTGTCTTTGTCGGCCGCGCCTTCGTCGATCGCCCCGTTGCAGTTGTCGTCGACGCCGTTGCCTGCGATCTCGATCGCCGCCGAGTTGATGGCCGGGTTGTTGTCGTTGCAGTCGCCCAGGCAGGTGGCGACATGGTCGTTGTCGACGTCGAAGCCTTCGTCGGTCTGCGAGTCGCAGTCGTTGTCCTGCCCGTCGCAGATTTCAGCGGCGGCCGCGACGCCGCCGAACGCCGCATGCATGGCCGAGTTCAAGTCGTTGCAGTCGCCCTGGCAGGTGGTGACGCCGTCTTGATCCTGATCGGTGTCTTCGTCGATGCGGCCGTCGCAGTTGTCGTCCTTCGCGTTGCCGCAGACTTCCTTGCGGAAGGGGCTCCGGGTCGGGTCGTTGTCGTCGCAGTCGCCCGCGCAGGTGGTCGCGAAGTCGCCGTCCTTGTCGAAGCCTTCGTCGACGATGCCGTCGCAGTCGTTGTCGAAGCCGTCGCACTTCTCGACGGCGCCGGGGTTGATGTCGGCGCTCTTGTCGTCGCAATCGCCCATCGCGGTGGTGAACGAGTCGAGGTCGTCGTCGCTGACCTCGTCGACCTGCCCGTCGCAGTCGTCATCGCGTCCATTGCCGACGCGTTCGGTGCGGCGAGGGCTGATGAGGGTGTCGTTGTCGTCGCAGTCGCCCTGGCAGTTGGTGATGCCGTCGCTGTCGAAGTCGTGACACGGAGCGCCCTTGCACACCTGACCCTCATCCACCTGCGCGTTGCAGTTGTTGTCCAAGCAGTCGCAGATTTCCGGCAGGCCGGGCCGCACGAACTGGCCGCCGTCGGGGCTGTCGTTGCAGTCGCACGGGGTGATGCCGGGGCACAGCGAGCAAGCAGGCACGCCGTCGCGATCGAAGTCGAAGTCTTCGTCGATCAACCCGTCGCAGTCGTCGTCCAGCTTGTTGCAGGTCTCGGTGCCGGGCGTCGTCTGGCCCATGCACGTCCCTTGTGGGACGCCGCCGACACACTGCGCCGTGCCTGCGCGGCAGATGCCGGTGTTCACCGAAGAGCCGCCGTCAGGAAGGGCGGGGCCCGAGTAGCAGGCGGTCGACACGCCATCGATGACGTTGTCGCAGTTGTCGTCGATGCCGTTGCACATCTCGAGTGCGCCGGGCTTCACGAACTGACCGCCGTCGGGATCATCGTTGCAGTCGCCCTGGCAAAGCTTCACGCCGTCGTGATCCTGATCGAAGTCGCCGTCGTCGATGACGCCGTCGCAGTCGTCGTCGAGCAGGTTGCAGGCTGCGCCGCCGTCGACGCCGATGAGCTCGCCGCCGTCGGGGTGGCTGGTGGGGACGACCTGGCCGACGCACGCGCCGTAGGTGCCGCCGACGATGCAGGCCTGGGTGCCGGCCATGCAGACGCCCTTCGGCAGACAGCTGGGGCCGGGGCACGTGCCCGTATACGTCTGGGTCGTGACGGTGGGACCTGAGAAGCATTTGCGGGCCGGGACGTTGATCGGGTTTCCGTCGCAGTCCTGGTCGATGTTGTCGCAGATCTCGACGGCGCCCGGCTTGATGCTCGGGTCGTTGTCATTGCAGTCGCACGGCGTGAGCCCGCCGCACTGCAGGCAGCTGCGGAAGCCGTCGTTGTCGACGTCGAAGCCTTCGTCGATGACACCGTTGCAGTTCTCATCGCGGTTGAGCCCGTTGCAGATTTCCATGCTGGGGCCGACCGCATTGAGACACTGACCCCACATCGCCATGCCCGAGCCCGAGGCCGCGGTGCAGTCTTGATTGCCGGCGGCGCACGTTCCCTGGCCCGGCTGACCCGCGTCGAACGGGTAGCAGTTCTGCTGCAGCTTCAGCGCGTTGCTGGTCGAACGTTCGTCGATGAAGTTGTTGCAGTTGTCGTCGATGCCATTGCAAACCTCGCTGATCGGACCCTGGTTGCGCAGGCAGCCCAGCGCGCCGGTGGTGCAGGTGATCGTGCCGGCGGCGCAGCGGCCGGGCTCGGGGGTGGTGCAGGCCGCTCCGCCGCCGGGGTTGCCGTCGTCGATGGTGCCGTCGCAGTCGTTGTCCTTGTTGTCGCAGATTTCAGCCGCGGGGAATTGCTGGCCCGGGGTGTTGAGATCGCACGTGGGGAAGTTGCCCGCGGCACACGTCTGCATCACGCCCCTGCACTCGAGCCGCGGAGCGCAGCTCGCACCCGGACACGCGCCTGTGTAGCTGCCTGCGGGGCCCGCGTAGCAGATGCGGGTGACGTTCTCGTCGACCATGCCGTCGCAGTCGTCGTCCTGGTTGTTGCAGGTCTCGCCGCCGGGGTTGACGTTGCGCTGACACGCCAACGCGCCCGCGGTGCACTGGAAGGTGCCGGGGCCGCACACGCCCATCTGGCCCGTGCTGCACGCGCCGCCGCCACCGGGGTTGCCTTCGTCGGTCTGGCCGTCGCAGTCGTTGTCTTTGCCGTCGCAGAGCTCGGCGGTCGGCAGCGTCTGGCCCGCGGTGCCGAGATCGCACGTCGGAAAATTTCCGGCCGAGCACGACTGCGAGACGCCCTTACACTCGAGGCGGGGGACGCAGTTGGGGCCGGGGCAGGTGCCACTGAAAGTGCCGGCGGGGCCGGCGAAGCAGGTGCGGGTGACGTTCTCATCCGTCTGGCCGTTGCAGTCGTCGTCCTGGTTGTTGCAGGTCTCGCCTGACGGGTTGGTGTTGCGAACGCAGCTGACGGCTCCGGCTGTGCAGGTCGCGGTGCCCGCGCTGCAAACGCCCTGCTGGCCGGTGACGCAGCTGGCGCCGCCGCCCGGATTGCCTTCATCGGTCTGGCCGTCGCAGTCGTTGTCCTTGCCGTCGCAGATTTCAGCGGTCGGCAGCGTCTGGCCCGCGGTCGCGACGTCGCACGTGGGAAAGTTGCCGGCCGAGCACGACTGAGAGACGCCCTTGCATTCGAGGCGGGGCACGCAGTTGGGGCCGGGGCAGGTGCCGCTGAAAGTTCCTGCAGGGCCGGCGAAGCAGACGCGGGTGACGTTCTCGTCCGTCTGGCCATTGCAATCGTCGTCCAGGTTGTTGCAGGTCTCGCCTGACGGGTTGGTGTTGCGGACACAGGTGACGGATCCACTGGTGCACGTCGCAGTGCCCGCGCTGCAGACGCCCTGCTGGCCGGTGGTGCAGGACGCTCCGCCGCCCGGGTTGCCTTCGTCGGTCTGGCCGTCGCAGTCGTTGTCTTTGCCGTCACAGATTTCTGCCGTGGGCAGCGTCTGGCCCGGGGTAGCGGCGGTGCACGCGGGGAAGTTACCGGCCGAGCACGACTGCGTGACGCCCTTGCACTCGAGGCGGGGGGCGCAGTTGGGGCCGGGGCACGTGCCGTTGAAGGTACCGGCGGGGCCGGCGAAGCAGACGCGGGTGACGGCTTCGTCGACGACGCCGTTGCAGTTGTCGTCGAGGTTGTTGCAGGTCTCGGCGGACGACTGCGTCATCTGGTTGCAGGCGATCGCGCCGTTGGTGCACGCGCTGGTTCCGGCGGCGCACACGCCCATCAGGCCGGTGCTGCACGACATGTTTCCGCCGGGGTTGCCGTTGTCGACGACCTGATTGCAGTCGTTGTCCTTGTTGTCGCAAATCTCGGCGAGGCCGGGCTTGCGCATCGCGTCCATGTCATCGCAGTCGCCCTGGCCGATGGTGACCCCGTCGAAGTCACAATCGTTTTCGGGGCTCAGCGGCGAACCGGTGTTGCACACGGCCCACGCGGAAATCGGGGCCAGCAGCACGGCGAGCAGAATCGAAGAACGCATCACAGGAACACCCCGACTTCGGCAGCGATGAATGAACGAAGGTCGACGACCTTGAGGCCTTTGCCGTCGTTGAGCTGCGCACGGAAGACGCGGCCGCCGGCGCGAAGGAAGAGAAGAGACGCGGGTCTGGCCTCGAGCCAGGCTTCGCCCGACCACGAGAAGTCGGGGCGGCTGGCGGTCGTGCCCTTCAGCAGGAAGCGCGGGCCCCAGGTCAGATCGAGCGCGAGGACGTCGCGGTACAGCGGCTGGCGAACGCGAAGCTGCACGTCGACGCCGCGGTAGATCGCGCTCGCGACGGGAAGATCGCAGCCGACCACAGCGCGTTCTTGCGTGTAACCGGCGCCCAGACCAATCGACGGCAACATGTTGCCCAGCGGAATTCGCCACGAGCCCCGGTACTGAACGGCGTCGTCGGTGATCGCGCAGGTCTGCCCTTCGTCCTCGCCCGCCAGCGCTTTCGCCTTCAGGAACGCGCGGCGAAAGTGCACGTCGACGGTGAAGTCGCTGAGGCGTTTGCCCTGCAGGCTGTCGAACAACTGCAGCGGAGCGACCATCACGTAGAATCCCATCGCCAGCGCCGGGCTGCTCTGCAGCGAAGTGAGATGCCCACTGGCCGCGCCGCTGAGGTTTTGCGAACGCAGCGCCGTGCCGGCGGAAAGCAGCACGGCCGCGCGCGTCACGCGGGGCTCATCGCGCAGGTCCTGCTTGCGCTGCTTCTCGAAAGCCATCTCGCGATCGATTTCGTTTTCCACTTCGCGATCAAGCGGAGGCGGTTCGATCACAGCCGGCTCGGCAACGGCCGCCGGGGCGACCGACGACAACGAGATGAGCTTCGCTGCGACGAGCTTGCACAGCTCTTTCACCTTCGGTGCGGACAGAGAGCCTGCCTTGGCCACCGACATCGGCATTCCAATCGCGACGCCAGAAGACGAATGAACGCGGGCGACGATCGAGCCCTGGCGCGTCAGCTCGAACAGCACGGCCCACTCTGCTTTCGTCGCAGTCGCCAGGCGTTTCAGGCCTTCGGGGGTCTTCAGCTGCGACGCGGTGATCGCCGTCAGCGCGGCCTGGGTGGCGTCGGTGGGGATGACACTCGCGGACCCGAGCTCGGCTTGCATGCCCGCGACGAGCCGCGCGAGCGATCCGGAATCAACCTTGTCGACGGACTTCGCGTTCTTGATTCCGGCAAAGCCGCCGTTCTTGTTCGTCACCTGCGTGAAGACGACAGGCGTGAGCACGACGGGCGCGACACCCGAAGACTTCGGCTGCGCGGACGCGCCCGTTGCCAGCAGCAGCGCGATCAGAAGCCTGAAAGACAGCATGGAAACTCCACCGGAGAACGGGACGGGCTGCCGAGATGACCAGGGGGCGCGCGGGGACGGCCAACGACGAAGCGCATGGTACCCGGCACGTCGGGTGGGCAGGTGTGAGCACGTGAGTTGCAGCCCGTCGCTGCATGATTCTCGTCACCACCTCCGAGTTCGCCGACACCTGCCTCAAATGCCAGAAGGGCCAGGTGAAGTTCAGCGTCGATGTCTCATCAGACGCGCGCACCGCGGACATGGCCCTGTTCGAGGACTGCGCGGATTGCGGCACGACCCACGTGCTCACCGTTGGCGAACGGGAAGGCGCCGGCGTTCGAGCGACCCTCGGCCTCGGGACACGCCCGCAGCGATGAGACAGTTTGGCGCCATGAACGCGTCGGTGCTCTTCGACGTCGACGCACCCGCATCGACAGCGACGAGGCGCATGCCGAGGCGTGGGCCCAGTTCGACGACAGCCCGCTTGCCCCGTATTTACAGAGCGAGTCTTCCTGGCAACGGAAGCAGAAGCGCGAACGCGGCGGTGGACTTCACGGCGTTGGCTGCGGTGCCAGCGGTGTAATCGCGGGCCCGGCGATCACCTTGCCGTCCGTGCCGAAGCGCGAGCCGTGACACGGGCAGTCCCACGTCTTCTCGGCGTTGTTGAACGACACCAGGCAGCCGAGGTGCGTGCACACCGATGAGACGCATTGCACCTGCCCTTCGGGGCTTCGGTAGACAGCGACCTTCGACAGCCCAGAACGGACGAGCTTGCCTTCACCCGGCGCGACCTCTTCGATCGACGATGCCTCCGCCGGCTTCAGCACATCGCCGACGAGGTGCAGCGGGAAGTCGATGTTCTCGGCGAGGTAGTTCTTCAACGACGCCACCGGCTTCATGCGCGTCGCCGCATAGAGGTCGGCGTACGGGTTCTTTTTCTCGAGGCACGCATCGCTGAGCATCATCCCCGCGAGCGTTCCGAAGGTGAGCCCGTTGCCGCTGTAGCCGGTGCCGATGAAGACGTTCGTCGACGCAGCGTTTCTGCCGATGAACGGCAAATCGTCGACGGGCTCGACGACCTGCGACGACCAACGCTTCTCGACCGCGACGCCGAGGCGCTGCGACCAGACGGTCAACCGATCGAACGCGGACGCGGTGTCATGTTCCTGTCCGGTTTTGTGGTCTTCCCCGCCGACGATCAGATGGCGCACCCCGTCGACGTCAATCGAACGGATGTAGTGATACGGATCTTCCATGTCCCAGTAGAGCCCGTCAGCCACCGCCGGCGCCGGGCCGCTGACGACGTACGACTGGTAGTGGGCGATCTTCGTTTGCACCAGAACGCGGTTCAGCGGCGAGTTCGTGGCGAGAATCACCTTGTCCGAGGTGAGGCTGCTGCCCGATGCGGTCTTGAGGACGCAGCGCCTGCCTTCCTGCAACTCGACGATTGGGCTGCCTTCGAAGATCAACCCCCCCGCTTCGACGAAGAGCTGCGCGAGCCGCGCCAGATACTTCACCGGGTGGAACTGGGCCTGGTGTGCAAAGGCGATCGCTCCGACCGCTGGCAGGGGAAGGGGCAGGGCGGCGAGCTCAGCCTTCATGCCGGCGCGCTGACACGCTTCGAGCTCCTTCTTGAGCTCAGAGAGTTGTTCGTCGCGTTCGGTGAAAAGGTACCCGGGCACGCGCTTGAAGTTGCAATCGATGTGGTGCGACGTCACCCACCCTTCGATCTGATTGATTGCATCACGGCTCGACTGGGCTGCGAGCGCCGCACCTTCTTTGCCGAACTTCTGCTCGATCACCTGCAGCCGCGTGTCGATCACTTCGGTGAGGTGCGCGCTGGTCGAGCCCGTCACGCCACTGGAAATGGTGCGCGCTTCGACGACGGCGACGTGCTTGCCCGCTTGCTGCAGGCGAAGCGCCGCGGTGAGCCCGGTGATGCCGCCCCCGACGACCACCACTTCCACCGCCCGGGAGGCCGTGATCAGCGGCAGGTATCGGGGCGCGTCAGCCGACTTCCACAGGGGTTCGGTGGCGTTCATGCGGCCAACGCAGCCTTCGCGCGCTGCGTCGAAAGACGGTTGAGCTTCGCTGCGGGGCTCGCGCCTTTCACTGCCTGTTCGAAGCGCGCTTTCATTTCTTCGCCGAGCTCTTCGAGCTGATCGTTCAGGGCCTTCCGGGCCAGGGGGAAAATCTCGCCGCGCTCTTCCTTGATGTGGTGCTTGACCATCTCGGCCAGCACCCCAATGCGAACGCCGA
>JAYUXE010000807.1:0-8908 GCA_043753165.1 Archangiaceae bacterium
CATGCCGCCGAAGCCGAGATGGCGCCCGTGATCCTCGCGATCGACGGCCTGCGCACGATCCGCGGAGAAAGCGGCCTCGATCGCAAAGTGAAGATGGACGCCCACATTCAGAGCTCCAGCGCCCAGACGCGCGAGCTGCTGGTGAAGTGGAAGGCGTACCTGACCCCGCTGGCTGGCCTCAACTCGCTCACCGTCACGGGTCCGGGTCCGAAGCCCCCGCAGTCGGCCGCCGAGATCAACGCCGAGATGGAGATCTACGTGCCCCTGGCCGGGATCATCGATCTCGCCGAAGAACGCGCGCGGCTGCAGAAAGAGCTCGGACGCGTCGAAGCCGAGCTCGGCGGAATCAACAAGAAGCTCGATAACCCCGGCTTCGTCGCCCGCGCGCCAGCCGAGGTCGTCGAGAAGGATCGCGCGCGACGCACGGAGCTCGGCGATCGCATCAAGAAGCTCAACGACAACCTCGTTCGCATTGCGCCGATCGAAGTGAGAATTGCGCCGCCTGTCGATGGCACCATCGATCTGGGCGAAGAGCTGAAGGACGACGTTGCCGGCATCAACATCGGCGAGCCCGACCGGCAGGTCTCCGATGCGCTCGATCAGCTGCGCGCCGGAACCGCCGAAGGGCTCACTGCCCGCGACCGAACGGATCTCGGCGTCGCGCACATGAACATGGGCCTCGTTGACGACGCCGTTCGCGAGTTCAACAAGGCGAAGGTCTCAGAGGCTGAAGAGAAGGCCGCCGCCGATAAAGCGTCCGGCGCGAAGAAGTCGGGCGGCACGAAGACGGGCGGCGCGAAGACGGGCGGCGCGAAGTCGAAGTCGGCCGCATCGAAGAAGGCCGGGACGAAGTCCGCCGTCGGAAAGAAGTCGTCGGCACTGAAGCAATCGCCGCCGAAGAAGCCTGTCGGCAAGAAGAAGGGGAAATAAATGCGCGCGGATTCCTTTCTCGATCGGTTGATCGACCTCGCGATGGACGAAGATCTCAGCTCGGCCGGAGACGTGACGACGGCCGCGCTGGTCGACGCCAACCTGCGGGGCCGTGGCGAGCTGTGGGCAAAAGAGCCGATGGTCCTCTCGGGTCTCGGCGCCTTCGCCCGCGTCTTCGAGCGCTACGACCCGACCGTCAACGTCGAGCTCGAAGCCGTCGACGGCGACGCCACCCAGAAGCTGGAGCGCGTCGCGCGTCTCGAAGGGCCGCTCAGGTCCCTGCTGATCTGCGAACGCACCGCGCTCAACATCATCCAGCGCACCAGCGGGATCGCGACGATGGCCGCGAAGGCCGCCGAGGCCGTCAAAGGCACCGACCTGCTCATCCTCGACACGCGCAAGACCTCGCCCGGCATGCGCGCGCTCTCGAAGATCGCCGTCCGCGATGGCGGGGCGACCAACCACCGCTTCGGCCTCTTCGACGGCGTCCTCATCAAGGACAACCACATCGCGGCCTGCGGCGGCTCGGTGAAGGAAGCGCTGCGGCGCGCGCGCGCCAACGCTCCACGGCTGCTCAAGATCGAAATCGAGGTCGACTCGATCAACCAGCTCGAGGACGCGATCGTCGAAGGCGCCGACATCGTCATGCTCGACAACTTCGACGACGCCGAGATCGCCGCAGCCGTGAAAAAGGCGAAGGGCAGGGTGGCGCTCGAAGTCTCGGGCGGCATCACCCTCGAACGCCTGCCCATTCTCGCGAAGCTCGGTGTCGACTTCGTCTCGATGGGCGCGCTCACGCACTCCGCGCGCTCGATGGATCTGTCTCTGGACCTCATCACCCAGAAGCCCGGCCGCAAGAGCGGTCGTGGTGCCTGACGCGATAGGCCCGGTCAGGGCGACAATCTCGGGTTGGGATCCCAACCCGAAGCGAAGCCTGGCCTGGTCGCCCTCGACTACGACGATTACCCGACGTTGGTGGGCGGTCTCACGCTCTCGAGGCTTCCACAACTGCAGCAATGGCTCGAGATCGATGCGGGCGACTTCGACGATGACGAGCGCGACGCGCACGCCGAGGCGTTTCGCGCGCTCTTCGAGACGAAACCGAAAGAGAAGCGATCGGACGCGCCCCTGGTGGATGTGTGGCTCCGCGCGACAGGGGCAGAGCACGCGAAGGCGGGCCAGGTGCTCGAAGATTTCTATTCCGAGCGCGGCTGGGTGGCCGCCGCGTTTCGATTGAAGCACTACCTGGCCGAACACGCCCACCGCGAGCGGGTTGATGCCGAGGTGCAGCGCCTGATCGCGAAGAACGCGGGCCAGTGGGACGCAGCGGCAGTGAAGCTCGCGCTGCGGCCCTGGTAATTCTTCAGCCGGCGAAGGACGCGAGCTCTTTCGCTGCTCCGAAGTTCTCGGTGTAGCGGCGGGCGAACTCAGGCCGGGTGAACCGGTGTTCCTGGCAGCCCTTCGTCTCGATCGCCCACGCCGCGGCAAGCGATGCGACGCGACCCGTGACGTCCAACGGCCAGCCGCGCGCGAGCCCCAACGCGATGCCACCGAGGAACGCGTCGCCCGCGCCCGTCGGGTCGACGACGGCTCCAATCTTCGCGATCGGGATCTCGTGCGTCTTCACGCCCTTCTCGTAGATCTGCGAGCCCTCGGCCCCGCGGGTCATGATCGTGATCGGCGCCTTCGCGATCAGCGCGGCTTCCGTCAGGTCCGTCGCCTTCGCCATCATTCCGAACTCGTAGTCGTTGCCGATCAGCACTGCGGCGCCGTCGAGCCCGTTCAGAATCTGGGCCTTGTCGAGCCGCGGCACCTGCTTGCCCGGATCGAAGATGTACTTCGCGCCGAGCTCTTTGCATTCGTTGGTGTGCTTCGCCATCGACTCAGGGTCCGTCGGCGAGATGATCACCCAGTCGTCCTTCTTCAGGCCCATCGACTTCAGCGACACCTCTTTCGAATGGCCGATGGCGCCCGGGTAGAACGCCACGATCTGGTTGTTCACCATGTCGGTGTTGATGAAGCACGACGCGGTGAACTCGTTGGCGATTTCCTTGATGCCCGACGCGTCGATGCCCGCCGCTTCCATGAACTTCCGGTACTCGCCGAAGTCCTGGCCCGCCGCCGACACGACCAACGGGCGTTCACCCAGCAACCCCATCGTGTACGCGATGTTTCCCGCGACGCCGCCGCGCAGCTTCTTCATCGAGTCGACGAGGAAGCTCACCGTCAACATGTGGACCTTGTCCGGAAGGATGTGGTCCGCGAACTTCCCGGGGAAGTTCATGATGTAGTCGTAAGCCAGGGATCCCGTCACGATGGTGCGCATGCGCGGGTTAGTACCCCACGCGCGCACCAAAAACGAGCCGGTCTTTCAGCGCGAGAACGCGCCCTTGATCAGATCGCGGTTCATCTCGGCGATCACCTTCACCGGGATCTCTTTCGGGCACACCGCCTCGCACTGCGAGAGGTTGGTGCACGTACCGAAGCCTTCCGCGTCCATCTGCATCGCCATCTTCTGCGCGCGATCGATGGCCTCGGGCTGGCCCTGGGGCAGGTGGCGCAGGTGCGAAATCTTCGCTGCAACAAACAGCATCGCCGACCCGTTCTTGCAGGCAGCCACGCACGCGCCGCAGCCGATGCACGCCGCCGCATCCATCGCCTGCTCGGCTTCGATCTTCGGAACCGGCAGCGCGTTCGCGTCCGGAGCGCCACCCGTGTTCACCGACACATAGCCGCCCGCCGCGATGATCCGGTCGAACGACGATCGGCTCACCACCAGATCCTTCAGCACCGGAAACGCTTTCGCGCGCCACGGCTCGATCCAGATCTCGTCGCCATCCTTGAAGTGCCGCATGTGCAGCTGGCACACCGTGACGCCTTTGTGGCCGCCGTGCGGCTTGCCGTTGATCACCATGCTGCACGAGCCGCAGATGCCTTCGCGGCAGTCGTGATCGAACGCGATCGGCTCTTCGCCGGCGTTCATCAGCTTCTCGTTCACCACGTCCAACATCTCGAGGAAGGACATGTGCGGGCTGACGTCCGTCGCCGTGTAGTCCTTCATCGCGCCCGCTGCGTTCGGCCCGCCCTGGCGCCACACGTGCAGCTTCAAAGTCATGCCTTTGGGGTTGCTCACTTGTAGCTCCGCGTCGCCAGGTGCACGTTGTCGAAGGTCAGCGGCTCCTTGTGCCGAATCGGGGCCTTGCCTTCCTGGTACTCCCAAACACTGACGTGACAGAACTTGTCGTCGTCGCGCGTCGCCTCGCCGTCTTCCGTCTGGTGCTCTTCGCGGAAGTGGCCGCCGCACGACTCGTCACGATCCAGCGCGTCGAGCACCAACAGCTCGGCGAACTCGAGGAAGTCGGCGACACGGCCCGCCTTCTCGAGCGCAGAGTTCAGGTTCGCGTCGCTGCCCGGCACGTTCACGTTCGTCCAGAACTCTTCGCGCAACTTGGGGATCTCGATCAGCAGCTCGCGAAGCCCCTTCTCGTTTCGCGCCATGCCGCACTTGTTCCACATCAGCTGGCCGAGCTCGCGGTGGAAGCTGTCGACGGTGCGCTTGCCCTTGATGCTGAGGAACTTCTTCACCTGGCCTTCGACCTTCTCGAGGCACCGCTTGAATTCCCAGTGGTCCGTCGAGATCTTCGGCTGCTTCGCGTTCGCGAGGTAGTCACCGATCGTGTACGGCAACACGAAGTAGCCGTCGGCGAGGCCCTGCATCAGTGCGCTGGCCCCGAGCCGGTTCGCGCCGTGGTCCGAGAAGTTCGCTTCGCCCGCGACGTGCAGCCCGGGGATGTTGCTCATCAGGTTGTAGTCCACCCACAACCCACCCATCGTGTAGTGCACCGCCGGGTAGATGCGCATCGGCACCTCGTACGGATCTTCGCCGGTGATCGTCTTGTACATGTCGAACAGGTTTTCGTACCGCTCGCTCACCGTCTTCCGGCCCAGCCGCCCGATCGCGTCCTTGAAGTCCAGGTACACGCCCAGGCCACCCGGGCCCACGCCGCGCCCTTCGTCACAGACCTGCTTCGCCGCGCGCGATGAGATGTCGCGCGGAGCCAGGTTGCCGTAGCTCGGGTATTTGCGCTCGAGGTAGTAGTCGCGCGCGTCTTCGGGAATCGACGCGGGATCCTTGCCGCAGTCTTCCTTCTTCTTCGGCACCCAGACGCGGCCGTCGTTGCGCAGCGACTCGGACATCAGCGTCAGCTTCGACTGGTAGTCGCCCGACTGCGGAATGCACGTGGGGTGAATCTGCGTGTAACAGGGGTTCGCAAGCCCAGCGCCCTTCTTGTGCGCGCGGTAGATCGCAGTGACGTTGCAGCCCCTCGCGTTCGTCGACAGGAAGAAGACGTTGCCGTAGCCGCCCGTCGCCAGCACCACCGCGTCTGCTGCCCACGACTCGAGCTTTCCGGTGACGAGGTCGCGCGTGATGATGCCCCGTGCGTGGCCGTCGGCGACGACCAGATCCATCATCTCGTGCCGCGTGTGCATCTTCACGCCGCCCGCCTGAATCTGACGTTCCAGCGCATGGTACGCGCCGAGCAACAGCTGCTGCCCCGTCTGCCCACGCGCGTAGAACGTGCGCGACACCTGCGCTCCGCCGAATGAACGGTTGGCGAGGTGACCGCCGTACTCGCGGGCGAACGGCACGCCCTGCGCGACGCACTGGTCGATGATCTGCGTGCTGACTTCGGCGAGCCGGTAGACGTTTGCTTCCCGCGCACGGAAGTCGCCGCCCTTCACCGTGTCGTAAAAGAGCCGGAACACCGAGTCGCCGTCGTTCTGGTAGTTCTTCGCTGCGTTGATGCCGCCCTGCGCCGCGATCGAATGCGCGCGCCGCGGCGAATCCTGAAAGCAGAACGAGTCGACCTGGTAGCCCATCTCGGCCATCGACGCCGCGGCCGATGCGCCCGCGAGGCCCGTGCCCACGACGATGATCTTGTACTTCCGCTTGTTGGCCGGGTTGACCAACTTCATGTCCATCTTGTGCTTCGACCACTTCTCGGCAATCGGCCCTTCGGGCACGCGCGCGTCGAGCTTCATGAATGCCTCAGCAGGCCCGTCAGCACGCCAATCGGCACGCTGATGAAGCCCAGACAGATCGCGTAGCCGACGATGCGGCCCGCGGTGCGAATGAACGGCGACCACGACTTGCCCCACAGCCCCAGGTGCTGAAACAGGCTGTAGAGGCCGTGCGACAAATGCTCGGCGAGCAGAACCTGCGCAACGACGTAGACGATCACGATCCACGGAATCGAGAAGCCCCGGTAGACCATCGAATAGACGTCGGTCGACCCATCGGCCAGCGTCGTCACGTGACTTGGGTTGGTCAGGTGAAGCGTGAAGTGCGCCAGGTGGTAGGTGAAGAACGCGCCCACCAGCAGCCCCGAGATCAACATCGTGCGCGAGCCCAGGGAAGCGGGCGTCTTGTTCGGGTACGCGTAGGGCACCGGCCGCGCCAGCTGGTTCAGGCGCGAGCTGCGAATCGCCGCGAGAATGTGCAGCGGGAAGCCGACCAGCAGCGCGCTGCGCACGCCCCAGACGAGCACCGGGTTGGCCGCAAGCCCGGCCGCGTAGTGGTTCATCGCGTCCGGCCCGAGCCACATGTTCAAGTTGCCCGCCATGTGGCCGACGATGAAGCCCCACAGGCCGAGGCCCGTGAGCGCCATCACCACCTTCGAGCCCACCGAGCTCAGTGCGAAACGGAGGAAGCCCGCGAGCAACGGCTCGGGGCGGGAAAGTGGTCGCGCGTCTGCTGTGTCAGCCATGCAGTCTCCTTGCTCTGATCCTCACCTACCGCGCCGCGACATGAACGACCACGACTTGTTGCAAACCGCCCCAGTTTCCTCTGAAGCGATCCAGCAGCCGCGTGAATGGCCCATAAAGCTGAGAGACAACGTCGAGCGCTTTGGTAAAAGCCGCCGCGCACATGAAAATCCACGAGTACCAGGGCAAGCAGCTGTTCAAGAAGTACGGGGTTCCGGTTCCTCGCGGCATCGTGGCGAAGACCATCGAAGAGGCAGAGAAAGCCTCGGCCGAGCTCGGCACGAAGATCACCGTCGTCAAGGCGCAGGTTCACGCGGGCGGTCGCGGCAAGGCCGGTGGCGTGAAGGTGGTGAAGAGCCCCGCCGAAGCGAAGGAAGCGGCCTCGAAGATTCTGGGCATGATGCTCAAGTCGCCGCAGACGGGGCCCGACGGCCAGAAGGTCCGCACCCTGTACATCGAGGAAGGCCTCGACATCGGCCGCGAGCTCTACCTGGGCCTCACCCTCGACCGCGCCACCTCGCGCCTGACGTTCATGGCGTCGACGGAAGGCGGCGTCGAGATCGAAGAGGTCGCCGAGAAACACCCCGAGAAGATCCTGCGTGAGGCCATCGACCCGGCCGTCGGCTTCCTCGACTTCCAGGGCCGCAAGCTCGCCTTCGGCCTCGGCCTCGCTGGCGACACCGTCGGCAAGTTCACCAAGTTCTGCCGCGCGCTCTACAACGTCTACATCGACACCGACGCGTCGATGGTCGAGATCAACCCGCTGGTGATCTTGAAGGACGGCGGCGTGGTCGCGCTCGACTCGAAGGTCAGCTTCGACGAGAACGCGCTCTACAAGCACCCCGAGATCGTCGCGATGCGCGACATCGACGAAGAAGACCCGCGCGAAGCAAAGGCGAAGGAATACGACCTCGCGTACATCGCGCTCGAAGGAAACATCGGCTGCATGGTGAACGGCGCCGGCCTCGCGATGGCGACGATGGACACCATCAAGCTCGTCGGCGGAAAGCCGGCCAACTTCCTCGACGTCGGCGGCGGAGCGACCCGCGAAAAGGTCACCCACGCCTTCAAGTTGATCCTCGCCGACCCCGCAGTGAAGGCGGTGCTGGTGAACATCTTCGGCGGCATCATGAAGTGCGACGTCATCGCCGACGGCATCATCGCGGCCGCGAAGGAAGTGAAGCTCTCGATTCCTCTCGTCGTGCGCCTCGAAGGCACGAACGTCGAGCAGGGCAAAGAGCTGCTGCGGAACTCCGGCCTCGCGATCACGCCTGCCGACAACCTTCGCGACGCGGCTGAAAAAGCCGTCGCCGCCATCAAGTAGCCAAGGGGCCACAGACACCATGAGCATCCTCGTCGGAGCGGACACCAAGCTCCTCGTGCAGGGCATCACCGGCGCATTCGGCTCGTTTCACGCCAAACAGATGATGGAGTACGGCACCCGCGTGGTCGCGGGCGTCGTCCCCGGCAAGGGCGGCCAGAAGTTCGAAGATTCCGTGCCGTTGTTCGACACGGTCGACCAGGCCGTGCGCGCGACGGGAGCCAACGCCAGCGTGATCTTCGTCCCGCCTCCGTTCGCGGCCGACGCGATCATGGAAGCGGCCGATTCGAAGCTGCCGCTGGTGATCGCGATCACCGAAGGCATCCCCGTCAACGACATGATCCGCGCGAAGCGGTTCATTCAGGGCACGGGCACGCGGCTCGTCGGCCCCAACTGCCCGGGCGTGATCACCCCCGGTGGCAAGTGCCGCATTGGCATCATGCCCAGCCACATCCACAAGCCCGGCCGCATCGGCGTCGTCTCGCGCTCAGGCACGCTGACGTACGAAGCCGTGTTTCAGCTGACCCGCCTGGGCCTCGGCCAGTCAACCGCGGTCGGCATCGGTGGCGACCCCGTCAACGGCACCAACTTCATCGACGTGCTGAAGCTCTTCAACGCCGACCCCGACACCGACGCCGTCATCATGGTCGGCGAGATTGGCGGCAGCGCGGAAGAAGAGGCGGCGGCGTACATCGCGAAGGAATTCACCAAGCCGGTGGCGGGATTCATCGCCGGCCAGTCGGCGCCTCCGGGCAAGCGCATGGGTCACGCCGGCGCGATCATCTCGGGTGGCAAGGGCACTGCCGCCGAAAAGATGAAGGCGATGGAAGCGGCCGGCATCGTGATGGCGGCGTCTCCCGCCGAGCTCGGCAGCACCCTGCAGGAAGCCGT
>JAYUXE010000808.1:0-1515 GCA_043753165.1 Archangiaceae bacterium
TGCGAGTGGCGGTCACCGAGGCGACGCCTTCGGGCCGCGCGGTGGAGGCGTAGTGGCGGCAGCAGATGTCTCGGTGGACGTTCCGGTGGCGCTGCGCACGCGGACGACCGCGCGCGATTTTCTGCAGCTGACGAAGCCGCGCCTTTCGATGGAAGTGCTGTTCACCACTGCGGGCGGCATGTGGCTCTCGGGGCAGGACCTGTCGGCGGCGCGTTGGATGGTGACGATGTTCGCGACGGCGGGCGTCGTCGGAGCAGCGAACACCTTCAACTGCTACCTCGAGCGCGACAGCGACCGGTTCATGGCGCGCACGGCGACGCGGCCGCTGCCGGGCCAGCGCATGGAGCCCAGGGTGGCTTTGATGTTCGGGTTCGCGCTGGCGCTGGTGTCGCTGCCGGCGCTCGCGCTCGGAGCGAACCTGCTGACCGCGATGCTCGGGCTGACGGCGCTGCTGTCGTACGTGCTCGTGTACACGCCGATGAAGGCGCGGACGCATTGGGCGATGCTGGTCGGCGCGATTCCCGGGGCTTTGCCGCCGCTGATGGGGTGGACGGCGGCGACGGCAAAAGTGTCGGCGCCGGGGTTGGCGCTGTTTGCGATTCTGTTCTTCTGGCAGTTGCCGCACTTCATCGCGATCGCGCTGTTCCGGAAAGAGGAGTACCAGCGGGCGGGGTTGACGAGCTTGCCATTGCAGAAGGGCGATGCGGCGGCGCGGCGGTGGGCGGTCATCTACCTGGCGTGTTTGCTGCCAGTCAGCGTGCTGCCGTACGTGTTTCATGCGGCGGGGTTGCTCTACCTGGCGGCCGCGCTGGGCCTGGGCGTGTGGTTCGCGGCGGTGGGCGTGCGGGGGTGGTGGTTCGCGCTGGATGCGAAGTGGGCGCGGCGGTTCTTCTTCGTGTCGCTGGTTTATTTGACGGGGCTGTTCGCGGCGTTGGGCCTCGACGCGCAGCGGTATTGACCGACCCGATGGGTCGCAAATGTGTCGCAGGACCAGACAAGTCCGCCTCAGCGCTTGTGTGGGAGAGCGCGCATCGGTTACACCGCGTCTCGCCGGGCCGGGGCGGGAAAACCCACAATCTCAACAGATGGCACGGCCTTTGATGACGTCCGCACGGTCGTTGCAGCAGTGGCTGAATTGGGTGCCGAAGGTGCACCCGGAAACAGGGGTGCAGCAGGTGAGGGGCGGGTGGATGGCGGCGACCCCGGACGATGCGCTGCATACGTTCGAAGGGTCTGAGACAGGGGAAAGGATCATTTCGTTGGTCGATGGGCAACGAACGGTAGGGCAGATCGCAGCGGTGCTGCAGCAGGAGTTCGACGTACCGCAGGCCGAGTGCGAGCAGCAGACAGTTCAGTTCATCGAGATTCTGGTTCAGAAAAAGGTGCTTGCCCCCGGCTGAATGGGGGACAGCGGGCGCGGTACTAAGCGTGGAGCATCAATGCGAGCGAACGTGATGAAGCTGTGGGTGGCGATTGGCGCTGTGGCGGTTGTTTCGGGCTGCAAGTGCGGCGATC
>JAYUXE010000809.1:0-3882 GCA_043753165.1 Archangiaceae bacterium
GCCGGCGTCTGAGGTGCCACCTGGCTCTTTCAATCGCGGGAGTCATGCCTTCTGCGGCGTGACGTTCGGTGCGGGCGGGCCGAGGGCGTGCTGGCTTACCCAGTAGGGCGGCCGGCGAGCCCCACCCTGCCAAAAACGACGCGACGTTCACCGGTCAGCTTCCGCATTCGATTTCTCGCAGGTGTTCCTCGGCAATGGATCACCCGGAGGATGCCGACCGCCGCGAACGGCACAACGGTCGACTCCCGCGATCGCCGAGTGGCGGTACCTCGCCAGCCGACGGCGAAAGAACAGCGCCACGGAATCGGACGAGCCAGAGCGCTGCGGCCGGTCGCCTACGGGACGACGGCCGCCGCGCCGCCCGAGAACTGGTACCCATCGCTGCCGGTGCCGAGCAGCTCGACGCTCACTTCGTCACCCGCGGCGAGCGTGCCGACCGGGGCCACGGGCTGCGTCGCGCCCGCGGGAACCACGCCGAACGTGACGGGCGGGGTGACGCCGGCGATCGACTGAAGCTCCCACTTCACGACGCCCGCGGAATCGATGACGCGCACCGCGACCGCCGGTCGCACCGGTGCCCACGAAATCGCATTGCCCGTGAGGGTGACCGCGAGATTCAGCGCGTCGTGCCCCGAGGCGAGGCGCAGCTGCAGCGGCGCCGTCGGACACTCGCGCAGCAACACCGTCCCGCGGCGCGAGCTCTCGACGAACCCCGCCTTCTCGACCAGCGCCGTCGACGTCACCGTCAGCCCTGAGAGAATCGGCACGTTCAGCGCGAAGCCTCCGTTCTCGTCCGACGACGTCGACAACGTGCACCGCGTTCCCAGCTTCCCGCACAGGTTGTTGAAGGCCGTGCCGGCCAGCGATTCGTCGAACGCCAGCACGACCGCGCCCGAAATCTTCGTGCCCGCCGCGTCCACGGTCGTCCCTTCGATTTTGCAGACCTTCGCCGCCACCGCCGCGCCGATCGCAATCTTCCCAACCGCCGTGCAGCTGCCCCCACACACGCCCGCGGCCGACGGCGTCGTCGCGCTTCCGCCCTCGTAACCGAGGCCCGCGTACTGAACGCCCAACGCTCTTGTCGTGCTCAACGGAGCCGCGAGACAAAACGTGCCGTCTGCGCGCGAGGACACCGGCTCGGCGCCCGCGACGCTCAGCAAGGCACCTTCCGCCGCCTGACCGTCGGCCTCGACCGTGCCCGTCAAACAGCCCGGCGACGCAGCCGGCAGAGCGAGCGTCCAGTACCCCGCCTTCGCCACCGTCGTCACCGCGACCACGCCGCCCGCGAACTGCCCCTCACGAATCTTCGTCAGCGCCGCTTCGGGAATCGGCAGCCCGTACTCCGACTGCAACACGCCGTCGGCCTGCTTCACCCACGCGCCCTTCGCTTCGTCGAAGGCGAGAAACGGAACCTCGATGCCCGGCGTGCCTGGCTTCGCGTCCTCGAGCCGCCGCCACGACGCAAACGGCACGCGCATCCGCATCACGGGCGGGCCCGCGTCTTCGATTCCACCGTCAGGCTCATAGACGCCCGCGTCACTCACCGGCCCCGCGTCGAGCTGAAACCAGGCGACGGCGATGGGCCGCAGCGAATCGAGGCCCGACAACTGCGGGGTCTCTGTCGACGGCTCGAACACGCGCGCGCGCCCGATGAGGTTGTCGGGCACGGGGCTGAGGCTCAAGTCATCGGACGCTCCGACGCACTGGCTGTCGGAACATTCGATGGCTTCTGGCGGCTCGAGCGCCACCGACAGCACGGCCTCGGTGAACGGCCCGACGCTCAGCGCGCGAAACGTCGGCACGAGGCCCGACGCGCGAAACGCAAAGACGACCCGGGTGTCTGGTTCCGCCGCGAACGACAGCCGGTAGCCGCCAGTCGCCGAGCTCGTGGCCGTCGCCAGCTGCGAGCCGTCGACCGCGCGCGTGACCGTGATGGTCGCGTTCTCGAGCGGGTCGCCGCGGCGTTCTGCGCCGCCCAGATAGACGGTGCCGGTGAAGCCCACCTGCTTGTCGGCCGGGCGCTTGAGGCCCCCCGACGAGCACGCGCAGAAAAGAAGGGAGAGGAAGAAGGCACGCATCGCCCCCCCGTCGCTAACACGCCTTTGCTTTCGAAGCCGCGGCGCTGAAACTCGCGCGTGTCACCACGAGCCCGACGAACCGCCACCCGACGAGCTGCCGCCGCCGAACGACGACGAAGACGACGAGGAAGAAGATGACGAGCTCGATGACAGGCGCGCCGTCCTGCGGGTGTACGTGTTCGCGTAGTTGCAGTGCGCGCAGCGTTCGTCGATTTGCACGAGGCCTCCGCTGTACTCGGTGGCGTGCTGCTGCGTGGTCGACGTCGACTTCAACGTCTTGTTCCTGCAGCCCGTGCAACGCGAATAGCCCGAGAACCAGGCGCCGTTGTCGAGCACGAGCACGCTGCGACAGACGCCGCACCACCACACGTCGTAGTCGATCGAATTCACGTTCTGTTCGGCGCGCTGGCCGTCGGTCAAGTGCTTGTCTTCGGCGCCAGCCGGCAGCATCTGCCGCGGGCGCTGGCAGTCGCGACAGGTTCGCGAGCGGTACCGGTTCCAGCGCCTGCCGTAGATGAGCCCCCCGAGCAGCATCGAGCCGCCCATGGTCCAGAAGACCAACGCGTAGTGCTCGATCGCTTCGCCGACGACTTCAGAGGTCGAGCGCTGGGGAACTCCATTCATCAGCAGCTCGCGCGCGGCGTCGTTGCCGTTCAGCGGGCTCACGCGCGCCGCGTCTTCCACTTTGCCTTCGAACATCGCTGCGCGCACGTCGTCTTCGCGAAGCTCGGCCGGAAGGCTGAAGGACGCGTCGCTGTTCAGCAGGTTGATTCCGAGCAGCGCCGCGCGCGGATGTTTGACGGCCAGAAGCTGCGCCGCGCGTTCGCGCACCTGAAACGCGTTGTGGTTTCGCGTGCGGAAGAAGAGGACGAACAGCTGGCGGCCGTTGTCGGCGGCGTAGAGCTCGTTCGGCAACCGCTCGAGCGCGTGCACCGTGTCCGAAGCGACTTCACCCGTGAGGTCGATGACCCAGCCGCGCGGGCTCGGGTCCGGCAGCTCACCCTGGTCGAAGACCGCGGCGACCTTCGCTTCCTGTGCGAGCTCGGCCGGCGTCAACGGAACCTCGGGGTGCGCTTCGTCCATCAGCGCGCGCGGCGTGCCGGCGTTGAGCAGACCTGCGAGCGCCGTCGAACCTTCGAGCAGCGCCTGCGCGGGGTTTCCAGCCTTGAAGTTCGCGACGACCTGGTCGCGCATGATTGCGTCCGTCTGCGGCGTGAGGTGCGAGATGCCGTCGCCGAGCACGATCTCGGCCTTGCGATCGTCGAGCGCGACGAAGAGCAGGATGCCGTTGTCGTAGTCGCGGTGGCCGACTCCCCAGCGGTTGAAGACATCGGTCGCGAACTTCCGCGGCGGCACTCCGTTCGTCGTCGCGACGACGAGCACTCCCAGCTGGCCGTCGCCCGAGTTGCTGACGTTGCTCGCCAGTGCGTCGATTGCCTCCATCGTCGACGCGGGGATTTTTCCGGTCGTGTCCTTCGCGTAATGGCCCGGCCGCGGAGGGCCCAGGTCTGCGGCGGCGAAGGCGACGCACGACAGACAACACAACCCGACGATGGCAGTGCGCACGGCGCGCAACTTACACCTCCGACTCAACGGCCGGGGGCGCGCTATGACGCCCGAATGCTCGCCCTGCTCGCTGCCGCATTTCTCGCCCAGACGCCGCCGCTGATTCCCCGCGATCTGCTGCTCGGGAACCCTGAACGGACCAGCGCGAAGCTGTCGCCCGATGGCAAGCAGCTCGGGTGGCTGGCGCCGGACGCGAAGGGCGTGCTGCAGGTCTGGGTGAAGCCGCTGGCCGACAAAG
>JAYUXE010000810.1:0-3879 GCA_043753165.1 Archangiaceae bacterium
TGGTCACGATGAGGTTGTTGATCAAGTTGTAGAAGGCGGAAGCCGTGAGCCGCAGTTCTTGCGTGAGGTCGTGGTTGTGCTCGGCCTCGAAGGTGAGAATGGTCTCGGGGCGAAGCGGGCCGGCCGCGATGAGAGAACGGCCGTTGTCCTGAAAATAGAGCTCGTAGATGTTGGGTGCCCGAAACGCCTGGCCGACGACGAGCTTGCTGACGCCGCTGTTGTACGGCTTGCCGACGATGCCGAGCCGCGGCGAGACCGGCAGCGCGTCGAGGTCGAGGTACTTGTCGATGCGCACGCCGCCCTGAATGAAGAGCCGGGGGTGAATGCGCCATTCGTCGAGCAGGTAGCCCGACAGCAGCAGCCGCTGGCGCGTGTCGACCGGCGGTGATGCCGCGTTGTTGTACGAGTTCTGGAACAGCTGGCTTCCCTGCCCTTCGAAGCCAGCGGTGAGGAAGTTCTCGCCGAACAACCGAATGCGCGCACGGAGCTCGAGGCCCAGCCAGTCGCCTCCGCCGATGTCCTGGTCGTAGCGAATCGGGTTGTTGCCTTCGGCCACCGCGTAGACGCCGCGGAAGCGTGAGGCGTCGTACGAAAAGCGCGCGCCCAGTGAGACGCGGCTGAAGTCCTTCTCGTAGCGAAGCTCGGCGAAGCCGCGGGCGTCGGCGTACTTGGTGCCGGGGATGCCGAAGGTCGCTCCGAGGGCCGAGTTGGGAATCTCTTTGCGGCGTTGGTTCCACTTCGCCGTCAGCGTGAAGCCGCCGGCCTTTGCGCGCAGCGAGGTGCCGATGCTGCGTTCGCCGTCGATGCCGTTGACGATGCCGCCTACCGGGAAGTCAGTCACTTCCGCCCCCTTGGCGGTGAAGCCAGCGGCCGAAAGGAGAATGCTCGAGGATTCGCCTTTCATCGAGCCGGTCGCGCGGGCCGAGACGCCGCCCTGGCCGCCGGCGGCGACGGTGCCTTCGACGTGTCTATCGCCCAGGGAATCGCGGGGGACGCAGTTGATGGCGGCGAAGAGCGCTCCGGTGCCGTAAAGCGCCGAGCCCGGGCCGCGGACGACTTCGATGCGATCGATTTCGTTCAAGTCGACGTCGAGGTCGCGCGCCGCGAAGCCCTGGCCCGCCCACACGTCGTTCATCACGTGGCCGTCCCACAGAATCGCGATGCGGGTGTTGAGGTCGCCGGCAGGCGAGAAACCGCGAATGCCCAGGTACGTGTAGACGCGATCGTTCGAGAGGAAGAGGCCACGCACAGCTTGAACCGCTTCCGCCAGCGTCTGGTAGCCGAAGCTCTGCAGCTCTTCGCGCGTGATGACGGTGACGCTCGCGGGCGCTTCGTCGACGGACAGCAGCGATTTCGAGGCGGCGCGCACCGGCGGGGGCAGGTACCGAAGGTCTGCGGTGATGCGTTCTTCGGTGTCCTTGCCGACCGTCACCTTCGTTCGCGACGCGGTGAGGTCTTTCGCGCTGACTTCGATTTCGTATTGCCCGGTGGGAAGCGAGAGCACCGTTGGCGTGAAGCCACTTTCTTTTCCGTTCACCTTCACCAGCGCGCTGTCGCGGTTCGCCGTGACGATGACCTTGCCGGTGGGAAGCGGAAGTGGAACGAGCCGGGCCTTCAATTCCGCCACGCCGTCCGGCTTCACATCGACCAGCAGCTGCTGCGGCGTGTAGCCGTCGGCCGTGACGACCAGCAGACGTTGGCCCGGGGGGAAGGTGAGGGTGCCCGGCAGCCTCGCGAGCACCCGGCCATCCAACGATTCGCGCACGCTGGCGCCGTCGGGGCTTCCGGAAAGCGAGACGGTGCCGAGAATCTGCTGCAGCGCAACGTCGAGCTTCGTGTCCTTGCCGCGCGAGACAGTCGCGGTGCCGGTGCCGTCGCGATGGCCGGCGCGCTTCAAGATGACGGTGTGCGCGCCGGGTGTGAGCGCGAGCGTCAGCGGTGAACGGCCACGGCTGCCGAGGTCTTCGCGATCGACATAGACGTCGACGGCCGCGGGGGTGCTGGTGACGGTGAGCAGCGCGACCTTGGGGCTCAGTCGCGCGATGGCCGCCTTCACTTCGCGCGCGTCGTCGTCGGCCAGCGTCTCGCTGCTGAGCTCGAAGTAGTAGCGAAAGGCTTCGTCGAACTTGCCGAGCGCTTCGAAGCAGCGGGCGATGTTGAAGAGGACGTTGCGGTTGGGGACGAGGCGGTTGCTCAGGAAATACCAGCTGAGCGCCTTGTCGTACTCGCGCTTGCCGTACGCCTGATTTCCCAGCGAGAACGCGACGTCTGCCTCGTCGGCGGTGTTGTCGGCCGCGGCCACGGTCGACAGCAGGCAGAGGACGACGATCGCAGCGGCCTTCACGGCGGCGGGGTCTATCAGCTACGGGCCGAAGCGCCACACCGACAGCTCGCGGCGCCGTCTCACCCAGAACGCCAACGCGAGAAGGCCGAGCTCCGCGCCGGTGCTGCACCCACAGCCGCGCGGCGTCGCAGGTGCCGGGGCGTCGGGCTCCCAGACGAACGGCTCTCGTCCGGTCTCGGGTGTCCAGGCGAAGAAGAGGAAGCGTTTGCCGACCGCCACCGGAGGAGAAGGGGACGACGAGCCGGGCCCGAACGAGAGGTCACCCAACGGGACCACGGTCGTCCCATCGAAGACGGCCGGCTCGAGGCCCGTCGCCAGCGAGGCGGAATCGGTGAAGAGAACGCCCCCGGCCGAATGCAGGTACGTCGAGCCCGGGGCCGATGCTTTGAGTTCCAACGAATTGCCCACGCGCTCGAACAGCTTGCCGTCGCCGAGCACGAACAACTTGCCCGCGTGAACGGTGAGGGCGCGGAGGTTGGGCACGATTCCAACCACCGTCACGCTCGAGCCCGAGACGCGGAACAAAGACGAACCCTCGGTGACACAGAACAGGTCGTCGCCCAGCGCGGTGAGCATCGTGGGGTTGGGTCGTGGAAGGACGGTGGTGGTGACCGACGTGGGCGTCACGAACGCGACTCCGTCATTGCCCGACGAGACCCACGCGCCTCCTTTGCCCGCGACCAGGCCGCCGCTGAGGCCCGCCACCTCGATCGACTTCGTGCCGTTCGTCGTGCCGTCGGTGAACCACAACCTGGTGGCCACTGCGAGTACGGCCCGGGTGTCCCCGAGGTCCACCGGGCCGGCACGGAAGCCCGTCGAGGGCAGGGTGGCCAGTCTGGCCGTGCCTTCCACCGTGCCATCCGTTCGGAAGAGTCCGCCCGCTGTCGTGAAAATCGAGAGGCGGCCCAGCGGCGCAATGGTCAGAGGCACTTCACCAACCGCCGTCGTGCCTCCATCGGCATCGAGGGACGCCATCTTCATTCCGTCGAACACCAGGGGCTTGCCGCCCGCGATGCCCAGCAGTGGGAAGCGCGACAGGAAGAACGATGCGTCGGGGGTGCCGTCCGTCTGGAAGGTGTCGACGCCGGCGTTGAACCATGCGGTTCCACCCGAAACGAATGGCTGCCCAAACACCCCTCCGATGGGGTTGCCCGGTTTGAGGAACAGCGGCTCGGGGTCTTCGCCGGGGCGAATGCGAAATGCGCCGAACGCGTTCACCACGTTGGCGATCAAGGCCAGTGCCACGGCCTGCCCCTTCGCTTCGCGGTGGCCCGGCTGCGCGGCTGCGTGAATCGGGTGAACCCCCTGCAGCACCGTGGTGCCCGTGGCGGTGCCATCTGTTTCGATCAGCGCAGTGCCCGCCGCGGTTTCGGTGACCACGTAGAACACCGGGCCCACCGGAAGGATTGCGTGCGTGGTCGACGCGGAGATTGGCAGCTCGAACGTGCCCGCGACGGTGCCGTCGGACGAGTAGAGGTGCATCGTGCCGTTGGCCTGCGCGCTGTAGACGAGACGCCCTTCTGCCGCGCCGAGGT
>JAYUXE010000811.1:0-1512 GCA_043753165.1 Archangiaceae bacterium
TCGCTCGATCTCGGCCTCGACGTGAAGGCGCAGTTGACCCGCGAGCTGCAGCTGAACGCGACGGTGAACCCCGACTTCGGCCAGCTCGAGGCCGACGTCATTCTGCAGAACCTCTCGAACAACGAGCTCTTCTTCCCCGAACGCCGCCCCTTCTTCACCACCGGGCTCGACGTCTTTCTTCCCGTCGGCGCGCAGGGCGGCCGTTCGCCCCACACGCTCTTCTATTCGCGCCGCATCGGGCTCGACACGCCCATCTTCGCCGCGGCCAAGCTGACCGGCTCGATTGGGACCACGCAGATTGGCCTGCTCGACGCGGTGGTCACCGGCCCCTGGGCGCCGCTGCTTCCCAACGGAAAAAAGAGCCGCGGCTTCAGCTTCCACGGTGAACGCCCCCTTCACTTCGGCCTCGACGACGAGCTGCCCGACGCGCCCGTCACCTCGACCAACTACTTCGCCGCCGTCGCCCGCCAGCAGGCGACCCGCAATGCGTCCTTCGGAGCGACCGTCACGTCCGCTGTGCCCCTGGGCGCCCGCGACGCCCCCGGACAAGAGGCTGCCGCGTTCGACTGGAAAATCTCCAGCGACTCGGGCGACTGGAACTGGCTCGGGCAGCTCGACGGCTCGCTGGTCACCGGCCCCGCCCGCCGCGTCCTTCGCGATGGCACCGTGTTGCGCGCGTACGACGGCGGCTGGGGTTTCTACATGAAGGGCGGGAAGGACGGCGGCGAGCCGTTTCGCTTTCGCGTCGAGCTCGAGTACGCCTCGCCGACCCTCGAGCTGAACCAGACCGGATATCTGCAGAACCAGAACTTCGCCCGGCTGCAGACCTGGGTGGCGGTCGTGAAGACGGGGATGTCAGGCCTCTTGAGCGAGCTGCAGGTGACCCTCGGCACGGCCCACAACCTGTCGACCGATGGGCGCAACATCTACCGCGGCGGCGGCGTGTGGCTCGATGCCCAGTCGACCTTGTCGTCCTTCGATTTCGTCGGCTGCACAGCCGATGTCGAATTCGCGCGCTACGACATTCGCGAAGTTTTACGCACTGGAATTCCGTACGGGCGGGGAGGCGGATTCTTCTTCGACTGCTACGCCCAGACCGACGGTGCCCGCATCGTGTCATTCACCGGCGACGTCGCGTTCGGCCACCACTTTCCTCAAGGGCGGGCCTTCGCGGGCAGCTCGGGCTACGGCGGCGAGGTCGCCACCAAGCTGCGCTTTCACCCGCGGGTTCAGACCGAGCTCATCGCCGGGCTCGACTACACGCCGCATGGCCCCCGCTTCACCGAGACCCTCGGCACTGACCTGTACCGGTTCGGAAATCTGAACTCGCACTACTTCACGCTGACGGTGCGGCAGCAGGTCGTGATCACGCCGCGGCTGACACTGCAGGGGTACGCGCAGCTGTTCACCGACACGCAGTCGACGCACGACTTCTTCGATGCGTCCTCGACCGGAGCCCCGATCAAAGCGTCCGACCTTCGGCCCGTGTTCGCGAAAGAGCAGATCGAACGC
>JAYUXE010000812.1:0-1512 GCA_043753165.1 Archangiaceae bacterium
GGCCGGGCGTTCGCGATCCAGCTGGCTGAGGCCGGCCTCGACGTGGTGCTCGCGGCCCGGCGCGGTGAGGTGCTCGAGTCCCTGGGCAATGAGCTCGAGAAGCGCCATCGCATCAAGACACTGTCCCTGGCGGTCGACCTGGGCACACGCGAGGGCATCGAGACGTTGATCGCAGGCACCGCCGGCCTCGATGTGGGGCTCCTCGTGGCATGCGCGGGCTTCGGCACCTCGGGGCCGCTGCTCGATTCAGACCTGGAGACCGAGCTGCAGATGCTCGACGTGAATTGCCGGGCGGTGGTTCAGCTGAGCCATGTCTTCGGCCGCCGCTTCGTGGCCCGCCAGCGCGGAGGCCTGGTGCTGATGAGCTCGCTCGTTGCCTTTCAAGGGGTTCCGCGCGCCGCGCACTACTCGGCGACGAAGGCCTACGTGCAGACGCTGGCGGAAGCGCTGAGGGTCGAGCTGGGGCCGCAGGGAGTCGAGGTGCTCGCCTCGGCACCTGGCCCGGTGCACAGCGGGTTCTCTTCGCGGGCCTCGATGACGATGGGCTTTGCCCAGTCACCCACGGAAGTCGCCAAAGCGACGCTCGATGCGCTGGGAAGAACGGGCACCGTGCGGCCGGGGTGGCTGGCGAAGGTCCTCGAGGCTTCCCTGGCGTTGCTGCCCCGCTGGGGCCGGGTGCGCGTGATGGGCGCGGTGATGGCGGGGATGACGAAGCGCTGATCGCTACGACCGCTTGCGCGCGGCCGCTTCGATCGCCAGCTCTCTGAGTCCTTCGCGCTTTGCCGCCTGATCCGCCTGGTGGTCGACCAGCAGCTGCTGCTGAAGCTGCTGCTCGTGCGCGAGGTCGAGCTTCTTTTCTTTGCGCGACGAGACGATGGTGCCGAGCCAGTCGGTGACCCAGTTGAAGCTGAAGAGGTTTTTCACCATCCCCAGCAGCGAGCCATCGGTGCCGGGCTTCGGCGCCTTCGGGTCGATGACCTGCTCGGTGACGCCCAGGCGGTCGACCTTGAGGCCCTGTTCGTCGACGACCTTCACCGCTTCCTTCACCGCGTCGCGCTGTTCCTTGCGCGCGGCTCGAAGCTCGGCCGCCAACGCAGCGCGCGCGGCCTTCGTCTCGGGGGTCGCGTTGCGCGACGGCGGCATTCCTTCGCGGCGATCGACGAGGCGATCGATGCGGCGCTGCGCCTGCTCGGCTTGCCGCGCCATCTGCCGCAGCTCTTGCCGGGTCTCGGGGTCCAGCTGGTCGCTGACTTCGGCGTATTCCCTCATCGCCTCGGCCTTCGTCTTCGTCGTCGAGTTCTCGAACTTGAGGTCGAGCTGCGAGATGCGCGCGAGCACCTTCGCCTGCAGCGCGTCACGCTGCGCCGTGAGCTGCACGAGCTTCTCGGTCTGTTGCGCGGGCGTGAGCTTGAGAATTTCCGAGGGGGAGTCGGGGCCGCCGCGCCTTTCAGAGCCGCCCCACAGCGTGTCGGGCCGCGCAGAGATGGCGACGTGGTTGCCGGTGGCGGTGAG
>JAYUXE010000813.1:0-3875 GCA_043753165.1 Archangiaceae bacterium
AAGATCTGAACGATGTTCGGGTGGTTCAGACGGGCGGCGATGCGCGCCTCGTCGAGGAACATCTTGATGAAGTCGTCGTTCTCGGCGAGGTGCGGCAGAATCCGCTTCACCACCAGGAACTTCTCGAACCCTTCCATGCCCTGCTGGCGCGCGAGGTAGATCTGCGCCATCCCGCCCGTGGCGAGCTTCTTCAGCAGTTGGTAGTCGCCGTAGGTTTCGAAGGACACGGGCCGGGGGAAGAATGAAGGACCTTACTTCCTAAATCCTTCGTCTCACCCGGGCGTCGCGCGTCTCTCGCATCAGGGCTTCCAGGTCGTCCAGGCGCGTCTTCAGCTCGGCCATTGCGGTCGGGTGCTTGCGGTCGACCTGATCGAACAGCGCGAGAATGGCTTCGACCTTTTCCTCGATGTGCTCGGCGCGTTCGGGGCTGATGCGGCGCAGCAGCATGTCGGCCCCCGCCTCGATCAGCACGCGCGCGACGGCGTCACGGTTCGTCAGCGGTTCCTGCTTCCTCTCGCCAGCGCCCTTGATGAGCGTCAGCTTCGGTTTGGCAGAGGCCAGCGGCAGCTCGAGTTGGCGGGTGTCTTTCTTCATGACGCACGACAATACGAAGCGCGGGACGCGTGGGAATTTTTACAGCCTGACGCAGCTCGCATCATTGCTGTAGCACCCCACCCTTCGCAATCGTCCTGAGGCCGAGAATTCGGCGCTGGCGCGATCGTCGCCAGAAACTACTGCCGGGCCTCGAAGAATGGTCTTCTGCGGGCCTCTCGATGATCTTCAGCGTGCTGGTGGTCGACGACTCGGATTTCACGCGCGAAGCGCTGCGGCGTTCTCTCGAGACCGAGCCACGGCTGAAGGTCGTCGGCGAAGCGAAGACGGGCGAGGAAGCGGTGCTGCTCGCGCGAAGGCTGAAGCCGCATTTGATCACGATGGATTTGTCGATGCCGGGCATGGGGGGCCTCAAGGCGATCGAGAAGATCATGGCCGAACGTCCGGTGCCACTGGTCGTGATCTCCGAACGATCTTCTTCGGCCGGAGAAGACTGGAACTTCGAAGCGATGAACCGCGGCGCGCTCGAGCTGGTGCCGAAGAGTGAAGTCTTCGGTGGCCACCAGATGTTGATCGCAAAGTTCGCCACCCGCATGCGCGAGCTCGCCGAAGCGGGGCTGACGCGACCGCCGAAGACGCCTGCCACGTCTCTGCCCGCTCGCCGGCCCAACGCGGAAGCGCCACTGATGATCGGCCTCGGGGCTTCGACCGGGGGCCCGCGTGCGCTCGCCCAGGTGCTGGGGGAATTGCCCGCGGCGTTTCCGGTGCCGATCGCGATCGTGCAGCACATGGCAACGGACTTCTTCGACAGCTTCGTCGCGTTTCTCGCCTCGCGGTCGAAGCTGAAGGTCATCGCGGCGGAAGCGGGCATGAAGGCCGCACCGGGACATGCGTATCTGGCGCCGTCGAACTTCAACCTCACCGTCGATCGCGACCTCGTCTTCAAGCTGACGCCGAACACGCAGACGTCCGCGCACTGCCCTTCCGTCGACGCGCTGTTCACGACGATGGCGAGGGCGCTGCACGGGCGCGCGGTCGGCGTGCTGATGACGGGCATGGGCGCAGATGGGGCCGAAGGCCTTCGCGCGCTTCGCCAGGTCGGCGCGCGGACGATCGTGCAAGACGCAGCGTCGTGCGCGGTGGCGGGCATGCCGCAGGCGGCGATCGCGCTGGGCGCCGCGGAAGAGATCGTCGAGCTCAAGCACATCGCGCTCGCGCTGACGGCCGAGCTGGCGGCGCACCGCGGGGAAGCGTCGAAGCCGGGCGCGAAGAAGCGGATCTTGATCGTCGACGACAGCGCGCTTCTGTTGGAGGCCGGCCGATTGGCGCTCGAAGGCGCAGGCTACGAAGTGCGCACGCTCGAGAACCCACTGATGGTGGCGATGCTGCTGCGGAAGAACCCGGTCGACCTCGTGCTGCTCGACGTGAACATGCCGGCGGTGAAGGGAAACCAGGTCGTCGCGGCGCTGCGATCGCACGGGCTCAACTCGACGCCCGTCATCCTCTATTCCGACATGGACGAACGCGACCTGCAGGCCAAGGCCACCGAATGCGGAGCGACCGGTTGGCTCCGCAAAACCGGCGACGAGCACGCCCTGATTCGGGCGATCGACGGCTGGGTCGGCAACCGGGGTCGCGGCTGACCCTCGGGGTCGAAAGTACCCGCCCGAAATCCCCTGTTCTGGCGGCTGTCTGGCTGGCACCTGCGCTGCACCAGAGGCGTGCATGAGCCAAGAGACCAGCGGCGCCTTCGATGCGATTACAGACACCCTGATTCGCGCCGTCGAGCAGCCAGAGACGCGCCGACAGTCACCGCGCGTGAGCCTGACGGCCGAAGTCGACCTCTCGAGCGACACCAACTTCTTCAGCGGCTTCTCGACCGACATCGCGTCGGGCGGGCTCTTCATCGCGACGCTGACGTCGCTGCCGATCGGCACCACGGTGCAAGTGAAGTTCACGCTGCCCGACGGCACCGAGGTGAACACGGCCGGAGACGTGCGGTGGGTTCGCGTGTTCGACGAGCGCGCCCCGGGGGTGCTGCCGGGCATGGGCATTCAGTTCGTCGGCCTCTCGAAGCAGGCGCAAGGCGCGATCGAAACCTTCATCGCGCAGCGCGAGCCGATGTTCTTCCCCGACTGATTCAGCCGTGCATCTCGAACGCCTTTCGTTGCCGCGGTGAGAGCTCACCCAGCTTCAGGTCGAGCCCCTTCGGCAGCGTCTTCAGGAAGTTGTCGAACCAGTACTGTTGGGAGGCCTCGTCGCCTGAGCTGCTCACGGCAACGGGGCCCTTTCGCCTCATCGAAAGCTTCAGTTCGCCGAGCTCGAGCTCGACGGTGAGGTTCGGGGGCGCTTTCGTCTGTACCGCAGTGACGAGATTGCCGTTGCTTCCGTAGTTCGGTTTGCACACGAGCTTGTCGAGCCGCTTCGCGAGCGGACTCTTCCAGAAAGTCTCCAGCGTCTTCGCGTCGACCTTGTCCACGTCGAGCACGAGCTCTTTGAGCTGCGGCAGCGCTTTGCCTGCGATCAGCGGCTCCCAATCGGCGGCGAAGAACTCGGTGCTCTCGGGGGCCACCTCGGGGTAGTGCATCCACGCGATCACGAGCTTCTCGAGGCGGTGCTCGGTGGCCTTCTCGGCCAGCGCTTTCACGACGTCGAAGGGCGCGTCGTTGAGGACCTTCAGGTTTCGCATCGCGGGCTGGACGAGCAGGTTGGCGCCGTGCTCGAGGGTGCCTCCGATGGAGAGGTGGATCTCGCGAACCGTGTTCCACGCGGGGTGATTCATCGCGAGGCGCAGCTTGCCGCCCAACAGGCGAAGGCGGCACTCGGTGAGGAAGCCCCGTTCGAAGACGTTGTCGTCTTTGTAGACCATGTCGTACAGCGGCCCGAGCCACTGCTTCTGGTGCTTGTCGATCAGCGACTTCTCGGTCTTCACTTCTGCGGGGCTCAGCGTCTGGCCGGCAGCGCGGCGGAACTGCAGGGTGATGAACTCGCCCCGGGGATCGTTCTGCTCCATCAGGGCGTCGGCGAGCACGAGGCGGGGCGCGTCGGAATCCGGGTCGGCGTAGACGGCGGCGAGCAGCGCTTCGTCCGAGCCGGCTTTGGGCGCCGCGTTCTTCGGGGCCTGCCTGGGGACCAGTGCCGAGATCGCGTCGGGGACGGAGACGAAGCTCGCCTTCGCGAACCGCGTGTTCAGCGCCTTGAGCAGCTTCGTGATCTTGGCGGCGGTCGAGTCCCCCATCTTCGTGCCGCCGAAGATCTCGTCGTACTTCGGCAGCAGCGGCGTCAGCGTGTCGATGGTGCGCGGATCCGCGTGCGTGCCGGCC
>JAYUXE010000814.1:0-8866 GCA_043753165.1 Archangiaceae bacterium
TCTCTTCCGATTCCAGCGCGGTGGTGAGCCACGCCTCGGCGTCCTTCACGTGGCGCAGCGCGATCTTCAGCTCGCCTTCGCCGTCGGCGGCCAGAGATCCATGGCGCGCTCCGAGCCCTGCGAGGGCCGCATCGCGCGCCGGGGTGAGGATTCCGCGGCAGAGCAACGCAAAGGCCGTCGGGTGTGCGATCTGCCCGAGCAGGCGCCACGCACTTCGGGCGGTCTCGATCGAGTCGAGGTGCGGCAGCAGGCGAGGCAGCGGCGGCGGGCGGCCCAGCTGGTTCAGGCCTTCGAGCGCGCAGAGGCGAAGCAGCGGCTCGGGCGAGTCGAGCAGCTTCTCGAGCGCGCGGCACGACTCGACGCCGCCCGTGCGGCCCAGCGCTTCGGCAGCCGAGACGCGCACGTTCGGATCTTTGTCGTCGAGCCGGGCGACGAGCTCGGACACGGCGTCGGGCTGGCGAAGCTCACCGAGAATGTCGGCGGCGAACTTCCGCTGATCCGGATCGTCGTGGTGCAGCAGCGTGATCAGCGCGGGCACCGCGGGGGGGCCGAACTGGGCGAGCGCGGTGGCAGCGGCGTTGCGGGCGCCGGTCTGGCCGCGATCACCGAGCACTTCGATGAGGCGGCTGACCAGGGTGGGAGTCGCGTCGACGCGCGCGAGCAGCTCGGCCGCCAGCTTCCGCACGCGCCAGCTCACGTCGTACAGCGCGGTGACCAGGCCCGGCAGCGCGTCTTCGCCGACGCCCGCTTTCAGCAGGGTCTGGTACCGGGCTTCGGCGGCTTCGTCTCCTTCGAGGGCGATCACGCGGCCACGCTCCGGTCGATCAGCAGTGCTTTGACGTCGAGCATCAGCAGCAATCGCTGGCCGACTTTACAGACGCCGAGAATGTGCGCCCGCGCGTTTTTCCTCGCCGACAGCGGAGCCGCCTGCAGCGACTCGACGGGCACCTTCAAGATCGCGTTCACCGCGTCGACCCGCAGCGCGATGCGCGAGCCGCCCAGCTTGCAGAGCACCAGGCGTTCACTGCTTGCCGGCTCGGGCACTTCGCCGAGCAGCTGCCGGCGAACGTCGACCACGGGGATGATGGCCCCCCGCAGGCTGACGACACCTTCGACGAAGGGTGGCGCGCGGCGAACGCGGGTGACGGCGGGCACGGCCAGGATTTCTTCGACGCGCATGATGTCGATCACGTACTCCTCGGTGCCGATGCGAAACGCGCAGAGCTGAACGAGGTCGCTCACCGCAGCACCTGCGAGACGTCGAGCAGGATGTAGAGCGCCTCACCCTTGCGCGCGAGCCCGAGAATCGACTCGCGATCGCTGGTGCCGGCCGGCGGCGGCTCGAAGCGAGAGGCGAGCAGCTTGACCACTTCGTCGACGCCATCGACCAGCACGCCCGCGTCGCCCTGGTCATCGCGAACGAGGACGATGCGGGCGACGCGAGAGACGTCGGTGGGGCCGGTGACGACGGGAGACTCGGTGGCGAGCCCGAGGCGCGGCTTGATGTCGTAGACGGGCAGCACCTCGCCGCGAAGGTTCATCACCCCGAGCAGGCCACGCTGCCCGTGCGGGACCTCGGTGAGCAGCGGCACCTTCACGATCTCGCGCACGTGCTCGATCGCGACGGCGTACGTCTCGGCATCGAGGCGGAAGGCGAGGAACTCGGTGGGCTCTTCGGTGTCGACGGGAAGCACGGGCTCGACGGCTTCGGCCTGCAGGTCATCCAGCGGGCCGACCTCTTCGTCGGGCCGGTAGAAGAACGCATCGAGAAGGGACGAGAGCGCCAATGGGAAGGAAGGTTTTAGCGCACCCGCGGTTGGGGGAAGAACGCATACTGCGCCACGCCCATGCTCTTTGCTTCGTTGATGGTGATTCTGACCGCGGCACCTGATGCAGGGACGAAGGACGCCGGGGTCGCCGACTGGAAGCTGTCGCAGAAGCTGGGGCCGGGCAGTGCGCTGCGCGAGGCGCTGGTGGCCGACCTGGTCGCGGACGCCGGCAAAGACCCGACGCGAAAGGGCGAAGAGCCGCTGACGCGGGCGGAAGCGGAAGCGGTGCTGGATGACCCGCGGGCCGAGCTGATTTACGGGACGAAGACGGTGTCAATCGTCGCTCCGTCGATGCTGACGCGGCAGCGCAACGATCACCTCGATCTGATGAAGCTGTTCCTCAAGCCCGAACGGCTCAACGCGGGGTACGCGTTCATCAAGGATCACCAGGCGTCACTCGACCGCGCGCAGGCGAAGCACGGCGTCGACTACGCGGTGATCATCGGAATCCTCACCTGGGAATCGAAGCTCGGCACCATCACGGGTGACTACAAGGCGTTCAACGCGCTCGCTTCGCAGGCCTTCTTCATCGAGGACGCGAGCGCGGTGGCGTTGGCTTCGGCCGATGAAAAGAAGCTGCTGGACGATGCGGCGCAGAAGCGGCGGGTGGCGTCGATTCAGAGCCGCGGCCGGAAGAACCTGGTCGCGTTGCTGCGGCAGTGCAAAGCGCGCGGCATCGATGCGCTCGAGGTGAAGGGCAGCTGGGCCGGTGCGCTGGGTTTTCCGCAGTTCATGCCGGCGAGCCTGCAGTGGGCGGACGATGGCGATGGCGACGGGAAGATCGACCTGTTCACGTTCGACGACGCCATCTTTTCCATCGGCCGGTACCTGTCCGAGCACGGCTTCAAGAAGGATCGCCGGAAGGCGGTGTGGGACTACAACCACGAAGACGCGTACGTGCAGGGCGTGCTCGCGTTCGGCGATGCGCTGCGGGTGATGATGACGCTCGACGGCGGCTTCCCCGATGGGGGCTTCCTCACCGGCGACGCGGGCACGCGGTAAGGTTCGCCCCGCGATGCAGCACGACGACCTGGACCAGCGGGCTAGCCCGCCGACCGCGGCCGCAACAGACCTTCAATCACCGCGGCGACGTCGAGCACCAGCACGGTGCGGCGATTGCCGAGATCCGTCGCGCCGGCGACCCCCGGAACCGATCGAAGGCGGCCGCCCAGCGGCTTGGTGACGATGTCCTGCTGGCCGAGCAGCTGATCGACGGCGAGCCCGACGCGCTGCTGCGCGAGCCCGACGATGACGACCTGGTGCTTCTCGAGCTTCGTCTCGGGCAGGCCGAACACGCGCGACAGGCGCACGAACGGCACGGTCTGCCCGCGCAACGAGAACACCTCTTTCTTCTCGATGCTGCGCAGCTCGGCGTTGGTGACCTGCACGATTTCCATCACGCTGTTCAGCGGCACCGCCCACGTGCGGCCGCTGACCTCGACCACGAGCGCACGGATGATCGCGAGCGTCAGCGGCAGGGTGAGCGTGAAGGTGGTGCCCTGCCCCCGGCGGCTGTCGATGTCGATGATGCCGGACAAGCGGGCGAGGTTCGTCTTCACCACGTCGAGGCCCACGCCGCGGCCCGAGAGCTCGCTGACGGAAGCCCGGGTCGAGAAGCCGGGAATGAAGACGAGGTTCAACAGCTCGCGCCGTTCGAGCCCTTCGGCCTGCGCGACGCTGACGACGTTGCGTTCGATCGCCACTTCCCGAATGCGCTCTTCGTTCATACCCGCGCCGTCGTCGCCGACCTCGAGCACCACGTGATTGCCCTGCTGCCGGGCCTTGAGCCGCACCACCGCGCGCCGTGGCTTGCCGGCCTTCACGCGCGCCTCGGGCGACTCGACACCGTGATCAATCGCGTTGCGAAGCAGATGCATCAGCGGATCCGACAGCTCTTCGACGATCAGCTTGTCGAGCTCGACGTCACCGCCCGCGAGGTCGAAGTCGATCTCTTTTCCGCTTTCCCGGACGATGCGGCGCACCAGGCGCGACAGCTTGTCGAAGACCTGGCCGAGGGGAACCATGCGGACTTCGAGGATCCCCTTCTGCAGCTCGTCGAGCTTTCGTTCGAGCGCGCGGCTTTCTTTGAAGAGCTCCTGGCCCCACAGCTTCGGCAGCGGCACCGCCCCCGCAGCGGCCTGGCGTGCCCCTTCGGCGAGCTGTTGAATGTTGCTCTTGATGAGCAGCAGCTCACCCACGGCGTTCATCAAGCCATCGAGCCGGCCGATGTCGACGCGCACCGTCTGGGTCAGCGACCGCAGCGACGTCTCGGGGGTGCGCGGCGCGTCGACCGCCCGAAGTTGAGGGCTCGGCGCTTCGCGATGCTGCGCAATCGGGGCCGGCCGCGGTCTCGCCGTCGCCGCTGGCGTCATCAACGTGACGAGCCCCTTCTGCTCGGACGCGGCGGCCTCGAGCTCGCCCAGCTCTTTCGCGCTGCCGAAGACGAGGTCGAACGCGATCGTGCTCTCGTCGCCCGGCTGCGACGACGGCAGCGTCGAGATGACTTCGCCCATTGGCTTGAGCTTCGCGTTCAGCGCGGCGAGGCCCTGGTCGAAGTCGGCGAGGCTGAACACGGCGCGCACGCGGTACAGCGCAACCCCGCGCTTCACGTTCTCGCGCAGGCGGTGCTCTTCGTACTCGGTGAAGACCGCGCGCATCTGCGGGTCGAGGCCGAGCGTGTCGAGGGGATCTGCCGCAGCCGCCGCGGCAGGGCCGAGCAACCGCTGCAGGCGATCAGCCTGGGCAATGGCCGCTTCGTGCGCGGGGCCTTCGCGTTCTTCGGCGGCCTCGGCCAGCAGCGCGTTGAAGAGGCCGAGCGTCTCGATCAGCGCGTCGAGCAGCGAATCGTCGAGCGCGACCTTCCCCAGGCGCAGGCCGTCGAGCAGATCTTCTGCCTTGTGCGCGAGCCGGGCGATCGCGTCCTGCCCGAACATGCCGCTGAGGCCCTTCAACGAATGGGCGGCGCGGAAAACACCGTTGAGAAGATCGGGGTCGGCGTCCTGCCCGCGGCGCTCGTCGAGCACCAGCAGATCGCGTCCCAGCGCTTCGAGGATCTCGTTGGCCTCGGCGACGAATTCCGAGAGGGCGCGAGGGCGGGGCATCAGTCGAGCTTCAGATACCGTTTCACCAGTGCGACCAGCACTTCGGACTCGAAGGGTTTGATGAGGTATTCCGCCGCGCCCAGGGCGAGGCCGCGTTCCCTGTCCTGGTCGCGGCCTTCGGTGGTGACCACGAACAGCGGCGTGTCGCGGTAGTGCGGGTTCTTCTTCACGAAGTTGATCAGCTCGAGGCCGTTGATGTCCGGCATGTTGATGTCGGTGATGATCAACGCGAACTGGTACCGGGGCAGCACCTTCAGGGCCTCGAAGCCGCTGACGGCGCAAATGACTTCGACCCCGTCGATCTTCTGAACCGTGGTGGCCAGGAGTTCGCGGGTAGCCTTCGAATCTTCGACGATTAATACCTTCACGGCCCGGCCCAGAGGTTAGCGCGTTTAGCCCAGCAGCGCGCGCAGTCCGCGATCTGCGAGCACCGTAACGCTGCCGTTTCCGAAGGCCGGCACGAAATGCCGCTTGATTGCTTCGACGCGGGCCTCGTCGTTCAGCGCGTTGGCGCGGGGCAGCCCGAGGGCGACCGAGGTGACGCCGGCCTTCTTGAGCATCGCCGCGGCGCCTGCCAGCAGCCTGCCCAGGGTCGCAGCGTCCAGCGACGCATCGGGCCCGACCCCCACCGCGAAGAGCTTCGGCACCGGCAGCATTCCGCCGGTGGGGAACAACAGCCGATCATCCACGGTGCCGGTGAAGAAGCCCTGCTGCAGCACGCGCGAGAGTCCGCCTCCGAGACGCCAGTCGACGAAGCCGGCAGCGCCGCTCAAAGGGCGATCATCTTCCGCAACGAAGAGGCAAAGCGCGTCGCAGCCAATCAAACCGTCCAGCGACTCGAGGCTGGGCTCCTGGGCGTTCATGCCTTGTCGAGCGTGGTCGCAATCTTGTCGAGCAGGCCGTTGATGAAGCCCGACGACTCTTGGTTGCCGAACTTCTTCCCGAGCTCGACGGCCTCGTTCAACGTGACCTTGCGCGGAATGTCATCGCGGAACTTGAGTTCCCACGCGCCAAGGCGCAGCACGTTGCGGTCGATGCGGGACATCCGGTCGAGCCGCCAGTTGTGGCTGTGCTGTTCGAGCAACGGGTCGAGCTCAAGCAGCTTCGAGCGGACGCCTTCGACGATCTCGAGCGCGAACGAATGGGCCGATGGGTCGCCGGGGCCTTCGTCGTCGCTGGCGTTCCACGCGGAAGCGAGCGCGGCATTGGCGGCGGTGGCCGCAGGCTCGCCATCGAGCTGAAAGAGCGCCTGCAGTGCGCGCTCACGGGCGGTGCGGCGGGCTCCCACCGGCTACTTGCTCCCGAGCGTGGCGTAGAGGTTCACCATCTCGATGCAGGAAATCGCAGCGTCGGCGCCCTTGTTGCCTGACTTCACGCCCGCGCGGTCGACGGCCTGTTCGACGTTGTCGGTGGTGAGCACACCGAAGGTGACCGCGGCCTTTGCGCTCAGCGCGACATGGCCCACGCCCTTGGCGACTTCGCCAGCGACGTAATCGAAGTGCGGGGTGCCCCCACGAATCACGCACCCCAGCGCGACGATGCCGGCGTACTTTTCGGAGTCGGCGACGCGGGCGACGAGGCCGGACAATTCGAACGTGCCCGGGCAACGGTAGACGTCAATCGCGTCGTCCTTCACGCCGTGGCGAACCAGCGCGTCGACGGCGCCGTTGAGCAGCTGTTCGGTGATGAGGCTGTTGAAGCGGCTGACGCAGAGGGCGAACTTGCCTTTGGGCGAGACGAGATTTCCTTCGAAGGTGCGGGGCATAGGGGGCTTCAAACCTTATCGCACCTTGCGGCGGGCGGGACGATTGCCCAGCGGCACCTGCGCGACGAGCTTCAGACCGTAGCTGTCGAGGCCGACGATCTGTTTGGGGTGGTTGGTGAGGAGCTTCAGCTGCGAGAGGCCGAGGTCGGTGAGGATCTGCGCCCCGACTCCGAACTCGCGAAGGCGCGTCTGCTCGGAATGCCCGGGCACCACCTCGTCGTTCGATGGAGCGTTCGTCTGCAGCGCCTGCTGCGGCCCCACGTGCTTGCGCAGGTAGACGAGGACGCCGCGGCCTTCTTTGTTGATCGCGTCCATCGCCTGCTTCAGCGAGCCATCGCCGGCCGCGCTGTCGAGCACGTCGGCCAGCAGCGTTCCGCGGTGCACGCGAACCATCACGGGGCCGGGGGCGCTGAGGTCGCCCTTCACCAGCGCGAGGTGCACGGTCGGGTCGACGTCGCTGGTGTACGCGTAGGCCAGCAGCTTGCCGAAGGGCCGTTCGACCTCGGTGACGCCGATGCGCTTGATCAGGCGTTCGCGGGCGAGGCGCCAGGAGATGAGGTCGGCGACCGACAGAAGGACCAGCTTGTGCTTCTTGGCGAACTTCACGAGGTCGGGCCGGCGCGCCATCGTGCCGTCTTCCTTCATCACTTCGCAGATGACGCCTGCGGGCATGAGGCCGGCAAGGCGCGCGAGGTCGACGGAGCCTTCGGTTTGCCCGGTGCGAACGAGCACGCCGCCGTTGCGCGCGCGAAGGGGAAAGATGTGGCCGGGCCGCACGAGGTCGGTGGGCTTCGCGTTCATGGCGACGGCGGCCTTGATGGTCTTCGCGCGGTCGGCGGCCGAGATGCCAGTGCTGACGCCGCGGGCCGCTTCGATGGACACGGTGAATGCGGTCTGAAACGGCGACGAGTTGTCCTGCACCATCAGCGGCAGGCCGAGCTGCTGGATGCGCTGCTCGGTCAGTGAGAGGCAGATGAGGCCGCGGCCGTGGCGGGCCATGAAGTTGATCGCCTCGGGGGTGACCTTCTCGGCCGCCATCACGAGGTCGCCTTCGTTCTCGCGATCTTCGTCATCGGTGAGGATGACCATTTTGCCGCGCCGGATCTCGGCAAGCGCCTTGTCGACCAGCTCCAGCGAACGCGACTGCTGCGTTGAGACCATGGGTGACCCGTCCTTTGGCGGACAACGCGGCAGATCGCAACCGATACTGCGTGGGCTGGAAAGAGCGGCCGCCCTAACGCGCCGCCTGTCGGTCAGCCCTACGGGCAACGACGACTTCAAGGCGTCAAGCGAGAAGAAATGGTAGAACGCCGCAGGCGTGCAGAATCGTGACTTCCTGCTTCGGGAACTTGGGCTCGACGCTGAACCCGGTCTGGCCGAGGTCCTCTGCACGGCGTTGGTGCAAGCCGCCGCGATGGGTGTGCTGGACCCGCAGGCCTTGATTCGCGCAGCCCTTCCGTTGCCATGGACTACCGAAGCGCTGGGTGAGGTACAGCTTGCTGAACTGCTGCTGCTGGCCGCCTGTGCCGCAGGGCAGCCCGCTGCCCTCGAGACCTTCGACACGCGCTACGTGCGGCCCGCCGCGACTCGCGTGTGCCGTCAGTATTCGCACCTGGATTCCGCTGAGCTCGCGCAATCCATTCGCGAGCGGCTGCTGGTGGGCGACGGGCTCAAGCGGCTTCGTTCGTGGCGTGGGCGAGGCCCTTTGAAGGCATGGCTCCGCAGCGTTGCCACCCGAATCGCGCTCAACTCCTTGTCCCGCGACGCGGCGCTCTCGCTCGACGAACGAGAATGGACACACGCCGTCGACCAGCTCGCCGCCCCCTCGAACCCTGAGATTGCTCTCCTGCAGAAGAGCCAGCAAACCGAACTGCGCGCGGCCTTGCGGGAAGCGCTACGGCGCCTCCCTCGACGGGAAAAAATGGTGCTGCGGCTGCATGTCTTTCAGTCGCTCTCGACTGAACAGCTCGCGCGCATGTTCAACGTCAACGGCGCCACCGTACGCCGGTGGATTCAGGGGGCTCGCGCGATTGTACTTGAGAACGTGCGCTCGATGCTTTCGCGAACGGCGCACTGGTCGACCTCTGAGCTCGACAGCGCGCTGGCTGGAATCTCGAAACTCGATCTCGGACTTTCAGCTCTGGGTGCGTCTCGCGGTGACTTAAATTCAA
>JAYUXE010000815.1:0-3862 GCA_043753165.1 Archangiaceae bacterium
CCCGAGTTCATCGGCCGCCTGCCGGTGGTGACCGCTCTCGAAGAGCTCGACGAGCCGACGCTGGTCAACATCCTCCAGACGCCGCGCAACGCGCTCACCAAGCAGTACCGGCGCCTGTTCGAGCTCGACGGGGTGACGCTGAAGTTCACCGACGGGGCCATGCGCGCGATCGCCAGCGAAGCCATACGCCGCAAGACGGGCGCCCGCGGCCTTCGCGCAATTCTCGAGAACGCGATGCTCGACGTGATGTTCGAGATTCCTTCGCGCAAGACGGCGCGCGAGGTCGTGGTCTCGGAAGACGTGGTGCTCAAGAAGACCGAGCCGGTGATTTTGTACGCCACCGAAGAGCCCGAGCCGAACGAGAAGACGGCCTGAGTCGAGGCCGGCGTGGGCCCGCTCGTCTTCATCTGGTTGGCCGCATTTTCGGTCGAGACCGGTGGCCAGTGCCCCGCTGAACACGAGGTGCGCGCCGAGCTCGAGCGCCTGCGTCCCAACCTGCCCGCGCGAGCGTTGGTGGTGCGGGAAGAAGGCGGCTCGCTCTGGTTGGAACTGGAAGGAATGCCGGGAAGGTCGGTGCCCGCCCCCGATGACTGCCGGGCCCGCGCGCGAACCGTCGCGGTGATCGTCGCCAGCTGGCTGGGTGAGCTCGAGCCCCTGGCGCTGCGCCTGCCCACGATGCCCGAGCCCGGCTGGGGATCCGCGGTCGAGCTGTCGGGTGGCGCGGGCTTCGACGGCACGGTCGCCGGGAACCTGGGTCTCTCGTTTCGCCTCTTGCCCTGGCGGCGGCTCTCGTTCGAGCTGGGGGCCCACGTGCAGAGCCTTCGTGGACTGCGCTTGTCGGCCGGCCGCGCCGAGTACTGGCGGCTGGGAGCGGTGGTGGGCGGCGTCTGGGTCTTTCGCGCCGGCGCACGACTCGGGGTGCGGGCCGCGTTGGCGCTTCTTCCCGGTGCCTTCGTCGTTCGCGGCAACGGTTTTGACGTGAACTACTTCAGCGCGGCCCCCGAGATCGGAGTGCGAATGACGCTTCAGTTTGGCGTGTTCCTGGCTCCGATCGAGCTCTGGGTCGGGCCGTTCGGTCAGGCCTGGCCGGCGGTTCAGCAGCTGCGCGACGCGACCCAGGTGCTCGGAGCAGCGCCTGCCTTCGAAGCCGGAATCGTCTTTTCTGTCGGCTGGGGTGAAAGGTTCTGGCGCAAACGGGCATGGGGGAACTGGTGACTTCCGCCATTCCCCAGACTCTGCGCGCAGAGCCCGCGAACGCCCTGACGCTGGCGCAGCTCTACAGCAGCCACGTTCACCGCGTGGGCCGTTGGGCCTGGCGGCTGGGCGGCCCGCGCGAGGATCTGCCCGACCTGGTTCAAGACGTCTTCGAGGTGGTCGCGCGCCGGTGGGCAGACTTCGACGGCAATCACCTCGACACGTGGCTCTTTCGAATCACCGAAAACGTGGTGCGCGCGCGTCGCCGAAAGAGCCGATGGCGCAAATGGCTCGGCCTGTCGGAAGAGGACGACGACGCCGCACACCCGGGTCTGGGGCCGGCGGCGCTGCTCGAGCAGAAGCAGACGGGGGCGCTCGTCTACCGCGCGTTGGAACGGGTGAAGGAAAAACATCGGTCGGTCGTGATTCTGTTCGAGCTCGAAGGCCTCTCGGGGCTCGAGATCAGTGAGCTGACCGGGACTCCCATCGCGACGGTCTGGGTCCAGCTGCACCGCGGCAGGCGCGAGTTCGAGGACCACTTCTCTACGCTTTCCAAGGGAGAGCAACGATGACCCCTGAGCCTCCCCGGTTGGTGGAATCTGACGGCGCGCTGGGCCGTGCGCTGCGCGACCTGCCCGAGCCGCCCGAGCTCGCCGATGCCCAGGTCGAGCGCATCCAAATGGCGACCCTCGCGCTGACGTCGACCTCGCTGCTCGCCTTGCTGATGAAGAAGTGGCCGTGGAAGCTGCTGTTCGTGGCGGCGGGGGCAGCGATTGGGGCGTGGGTGGTTCGCGACACCAGAGATCCGCTGCCCGAGATTCCCGCCGTCGTCGTCGCGGCGACAGCCCCCGTCGCCGAGGCGCCTCGCCCCGCCGACCCACCGCCGCCGGTCGTGCAGCCGCCGGCGGCTGCGCTTCCAATCAAGCCGCGTCCTGCAGCGCCAACCGTGAAGGCCGTCGAGGCCGCTGCGGTGGCGACGGCACCCGCGACAGAACCGCCGCCGGCCATCGAAGCCCCGCCCGTTGCCGCCGAGTCGGAAGAAGTGAAGCTGCTCGCGCAGGCGCACCTGGCCAACCGGGCGCACGACGTGCCCGCAGCGCTGCGCGCCCTCGACCTCTACCGGGCGAGCTTTCCCAACGGCCTGCTGGCCGAGGAAGCGGCGCTTCTCGAAGTCGAGCTGCAGCTGGCCAAGCATGACGAGCTCAAGGCGCTGGGTGTCCTCGACACGATCCTCGCGCGGTCGACGCGCCGGCGTCCCGAGGTCCAGCTGGTGCGCAGCGAGCTGCTGGCGAGCCTCGACCGCTGCGACGAAGCGCTGGCCGGCTTCAAAGGGCTGCTCAACGCCGAGCCTTCGTTGCAAGAGCGCGCCTGGTTCGGCGTTGCGACGTGCCAGCTGCACAGCGGCAACCGTGAGCCCGCCCGCACCGCGCTCGAGGAATACCTGCGACGGTTTCCAAAGGGCGCTCGGCGGGCGCTCGCGATCGAGTTGTTGAACGATCCGTGAAAGGTCCTGCTGGGCAATCGACATCTTCAGGCACTCAAGCTCACGGAGAAGCCCATGGTTCGGATGTGGATGTTCGTCGTTGCGGTGACGCTCGCAGGTTGCCAGTGCAGCCATTTGATTGGCACAAACGCAGTCGATGGCGGCGGCGGAAGCTGTGGCACTGAAGTCTGGGACGGCGGCGGCATCGTGTGCCCGTACGGCGATCTGATCGCGCTGCAGAACCAGCCGTGCGCGGTCGCGGGCCAGACCTGCAAAAGCGTGGCGTGCATGCAGGACGTCTGCTCGGCCGGCTGCTTCGAAGGGGTCTGCGACCCGGTGACCCACGCGTGGAAGGGGACCCGGCCGCCAGCGCAGGGGACGACCGCGTGCGCGCCCGATGCGGGGCGGTGCAAATACCCGACGGAGTGCCAGTCTCAAATTGCGGCCAGCTGCGCCTTCGGTACCGGCGCCACCACCGCGCCCAGCTGCGTTCACCAGCAGTGTGTCGAAGAATGCCCCGGGTCCCGCAGGTGCGACCCGACCTCCACCGACGCCGGCGTTTGCCTGGCCTGCGGAGGGCAGCCGTTCGACTGCCCAACCCGGTGTGGCATCTCGCAGCCGGGCACGGTCACGTTAGGCGACATCCACTGCCTCAGCGGGTTCGACGCCGGGGTTTTTGCCGGGCAGACGGGCTGGCAGTCGACGACGAGCTGCGAATACCCGCTGGGCTCGCTGGGCACGATGACCCACCTGGCGTCGGGAAACTCACTGGCCGAATTCCCCGCGCTGGGCGGCACGTGCATCGGCAGGAATCTCTTCACCGGGGTTCCGCGCACGCAGTGGTACTGCCCTGCCTGCACGTTCGTGATGGAAGGGTGGGACTGAAGTGGCCGCGGCGGCGGCGGCGCGTGCTAGGGCTCGCCGCAATGCCCCGTATTTCTGGCCTTCGGGTCGTGCGTTCACCGATCGAAGGGTACGGCCTCGTGGCCACGAAACAGTTCCGCAAAGGCAGCGTGATCGCCAACGTCGAAGGTGTGCTGTGGCGCGCGGCCGACCGGCGCGATGACCGTTATTCGCTGGCGCTGGACGATGGCTTCTTCTTCGACATGGTCGACCAGACGCGGTGGGTGAACCACAGCTGCGAGCCGAACATCGTGATTGAAGCCGGAGTCACGGCGCGCGGCA
>JAYUXE010000816.1:0-1504 GCA_043753165.1 Archangiaceae bacterium
GCGTGCACGCCCGCGAGCTTCTGTACGCAAGGGTGCCTCGACGACAACTCGACGGTGGGTGCTGTGCAGGCTCTGCGCAACAAGGGCATCAAGACCATCGTCGTCGGCTTCGGCGCGGAGACCGCGACGGGCGACGGGCCTGCCACGCTCAACGCGATGTCCGTCGAAGGAGGCTTCGCGCGAACCTGTGCGGACGTCGACGCCGGCTGCGGGTCTGGCGATCCATGCGACCCGGCTTCTGGTCTCTGCAGCCGGAAGTACTACCAGGCCACCACCGAGGCCGAGTTGCGCGCCGTGCTCGAGGAGGTCTTCCGTTAAGCCGCCTGCTAGGCGGAACGCTCAAATTGTTGGATGCTGCGCCCGTCGCGCCGCTGGCCGGAGGTGCCGACCCTGACCACGGGCTTCTTCGATGCGATCGATGGCGATGGGCGCGGCGATGTCTGCCGCGCTGATGGGATGTTCGACTGGGGTTTTCGTCGCAGACGCGGGCGATGACGCGGGCTGCACCTCGCTCTTGTGCGTCGAACGCGTCTTCATCAACGGCGGCTACAACACCGCGACCAGTGGAGTAATCTGGGGCGGGCCACAGAAGGTCACCATCGTCGGTTGGGGCGGCAACTCGTACCCATTCGTCGCCTCCTGGAATGAAGACGCAGGTGACTGGGTGAATGGTTCCCTGGCTGTCCTGGGGGGAGACCCAATCGGCACGGTCGCCGTTACCTCGTTCTCTGCCGACGAGTACTTCGTCGCGAACGCCTACGGCATGAGCCACGTTTGGCCTGGCGCCTTTGAGGGGGGCACCTGCCCGCCGGGCCGTCACCCCTCATTTCTTTCGTTCATGACTTCCGTCTCGGCCGACTCGCACGGGGGCGTGTGGTTCGCCGGTGCGGACGATGCCGTCTGCAAGTGGGAACACGATGCGGGTTTCTCGTACGTCGCGATGCCGGACGCGGGGCACGACTGGAGTGCGCTGCTCGCTCTCTCAGATGGTGGGCTGATGCTTGGCGACCGAATGGGACAAGTGGTCGAAGGAGGCACCTCAGCTCAACTCTTCTCTGACAGGGTCACCTCGTTCTTTCAAACCGGAAACAGCATCTGGGCGGGCAGCAGTTTTTACACGGGTGAGACGGGTGGGCTGAAGCGGTTCACATCAGCTTCGGGTTGGGCGGAGGTCGACGCCGGGGCAGGCTTCACGGGCGTCGATTCCATCTGGGCTTCGAGCGAGTCCGACGTCTGGATTGGAGGCCTGACAAGCGGCGTCGCCCACTTCGATGGCATGCGGTGGAGGAAAATTCTCATTCCCGGTCTGCCCGAAGGCGCGCTGATCACCGTCGTAGCCGGAAGTGGCAATTCGCTGGTGGTCGGGGGGCGGATCCGCAATTCGCCTTCGATGCCTTCGGCGGAGGATGACGCCTTCGCCGTCGTTCTTCGCCGCCGCTGACTTCAGCTCAGATGAACCGCTTCACGCGGCCGGAAAGGGTGGTGCCGACCTTCGTGCACCACG
>JAYUXE010000817.1:0-1503 GCA_043753165.1 Archangiaceae bacterium
GCGCCTGTGGAAGGTCGGCGGTGAAGTGGGCAAGCGGCTGCAGAAAACGTGGGCGCGGTGTCACGCGTCGTTGACCAACGCAGAGCCCAGAGCGCGGCGAGAGGTGCTGTCGCTGCTCGAGCAGAACGCGCGAGGGGCCGAGAAGCTGGCGGGGCAGCTGCATACGCTCGAAGCGCGGTTGCTCGCGGCAGACAGGGGTGACGCCGAGGTGCAGCTGAAGTTGCTGAAGGTCGACCAAGAACACGCGACGGACGCGATGGTGCGCGTGCAGCTCGACCGTGCGGCCGCCTCTCTTTCTGACAGCCTCGAGGCGCTGGATGCGATGCAACGGAAGCGCGAACGCCTGGCAGCCGAGCTGCGGCTGAAGCTCGCGACGCTCGAACGTTCGGCGCTCGCGCTGGAAACGGCCCAGGGGGAACCGCCCGAGCTGAAGAGCCTGGTGCTGCGGCTGTCAGAAGCCAGCGCGGCGTGACAGCACGCGCAGCGGGAAGGCGAGCGAGAGGTACAGCAGGCCGGCGATGACGAAGTTCATGTGAATGCCGAGCCACATCGAGATGGCGACGGCGGCGATGGAGGCGAGGACGCCGACGGCTCCATTGACGCCCCACATCCACGCGGTCGCCGACGCCGACAGCTTCCCGACCAGCGTCATCCCCACCGGGAAGCAGAAGCCAGCGAGCGTGGCGATGGGTGCGATGGCGAGCACCACCAGCCCGCAGCGCGCGAAGAGGCCGAAGGAAATCGTGGCGTCGATCAGCGGCTGAATCACGAACGTCATCGCGAGCACCGCGCAACCGAGCACCAGCGGCAGGTGAATGAGCCGCCTGATGGGAAAGCGGCCCGACAGGAAGCTGCCGACACCCGCGAAGAAAATCATCGAGAAGAGGATGACTGCGAGCGTGTACGTCGGATGCCCGAGGTACACCGAGAAGCGCTGCAGAAACGGAATCTGAATCAGCATGAAGCCGGCGCCGATGGTCGCGAAGTAGAGGACGCTGACGCCGAACGTGCCCTTGTCCATCGCTGGCAAGCCGCGCCGGGCCAGCGGCCAGACGATGATCCACAGCACGAGCACGAAGCAGAGAATGAAGAGCGCGACCAGCGTCCACGTCGCGCGAAGGTTCCCCCACATCACCCCGTCTCGCGCGACCTGGTACGCACGGTTGTAGCTGCCAGGCTTCAGCGTGTTGAAGAAGAAGGGCCGTTCATCGGTGGGCGGTGAGAAGTCGAAGTCGTCGCTGGCGGTCGCGAGGTCGAGCTGCGCGCGCGAGGTGCTGGCGACGATGCGCGTCAGAAACGCGTCAGGCGTAGAAGCCCACGGCGCCACCAGCGTCTTGAACCCCTTCTCTTCCGCCACCGCCTCGATGCGGCGGCGGTCGTCATCGGTGAACGGCGCAGTCGAGACCATCAACGTCGCGACCGTGCCGCGGGCGACCATCACGATTTGATTCGCAGGCACCGCGACCCCGCGCTGAAGCAGCGACGCGGTGGCGAGCGCGAGCA
>JAYUXE010000818.1:0-3847 GCA_043753165.1 Archangiaceae bacterium
CCGACGGCAGAGCAGCGCACGGTGGCCGAGAAGTCGGTGATGGACGTGAAGGGCGTTCGTTCGGTGCGGAACCTGCTGCAAGTCGTGACGGATGCGGACGCGAAGCGCGTCGAACGCAGCGACAAAGAGATCAAGGACTACACCGAGAAGATGCTGAAGGAAGACGTCGCGCTGAAGGACAGCAAGATTGGCGTCAAGTCCGTCGACAAGGGCATCGTGCTGTTGAACGGCAAAGCCGCGTCGGTGAGTGACCACCTGCGCGCCGTCGCAATGGTGGACGCAGTGCCAGGCGTGCGGAAGGTGGCGACCGAAGTTCAGGCGCCGGATGCGTTCGTCGATAACGAGCGCCCCGTCTTCAATCAGAAGCGCGCGGAAGCAAAGGCCGAGGCGAAAGAGGCGAAGGCGGACGCGAAGGTGAAGTCGGCAGAGGCGCGCAGCAGCCTCGACAACATGCGCATCGCTTCGGCGGTGAAGATGCGCCTGTGGACGACTTCGAACGTGCCGTCGACGGAGATCAACGTCGATGCCGACAACGGCATGGTGACGCTGTTCGGCATGGTGCCGACGGCTGAGTCGAAGACGCTGGCTGAAGCCGAGGCCGCGAAGGTCGACGGCGTGACGAAGGTCGAGAACCAACTGCAGGTCGTCACTGCGGCGAACAAGGACGTCGTGAAGGCGAACGACAAGGACGTCGCCGCCAACCTGAAGACCACCTTCAAGGATCGCGCTGAGCTGAAGGACGTGAGCTCGGATGTGAAGGCCGGCGTCGTGCGCCTCACCGGCACCGTCGATTCCGGCTGGGACAAGATGAACGCCGTTCGGCTCGCCCGCATGACCCCCGGCGTGAAGTCCGTCGAGGAACAGATTGCTGTGAAGGGTGACGTCGACGGCAAGAAGCAGTTCTAGGCTTCCGCTTCGTTTTCCAGGGCCCTGCTCGCGTCACGCGGGTGGGGCCTTTTGCTTTTTTCAAAAGCGAATCTGGGCCTGAAGCGGCGGTGTCGACCCGAACCTGTGCCTGAGAGAGCGTGGCGGTGAGGACGACGAAAGGCGCAATTCGCATGGCGGCGCAGCTTAGGCTCGCGGCAATGTCCTGCGAGTTCTGCGGAGCCCTGATGGAAAGCGGCTCGTTGATCTGCACGTACTGTGGATCCGAGCAGCGCAGTCAGCCTGCGAGATCGCGTGAAGCCCCGCGCCGCCAGACCGCCGAAGTCGTCGAGGTTCAGGCCGGCCCCACCTGCCGCGAGCACGAAGGCATGCCCATCGCCGGGCAGTGTCCGCGCTGCAAGAAAGACGTCTGCTACCGGTGCGCGCCCGAAGCGGTGCGCGATGACTTCACCTGCAGCGCCTGCGTCGGGCTGACGGTCGCGCACAAGAAGGCGCCCGATGGAGCCGTCTGCGCCCAGCACCCGAAAATCACAGCCTCGTTCATCTGTGCTCGCTGCGGCTCGTTCGCATGCCCGCAGTGCCGCGCGCTGTCATCTGACGGCCTGTGCACCCGCTGCGAGACGAACGTCGGCGTGAAGGCCGGCGTCGGCGCGCGCATCGGCGCCCACCTCATCGATTCTCTTGCCGTCTTCATCGTCCCGTTGATGGTGGTGGCGTTCGCGAGCAGCGCGTCGAAGGGCGAGGGCGACTTCAACCCGCTGCTCATCATTCCGCTCTCCGTGCTCGCGCTGTCACCGATTGTCGTCCAGGTCTGGGCGCAGGCGGTGTGGGCGCAGTCGATCGGCAAACGGCTGCTGGGCATCAAGGTCGTGCGCGCCAACGGCCAGCCCATCGAGCTCTGGCGCGTGTTGCTGCTGCGGAACTTGTTGATGTCGGTGATGACACAGCTGTGCGGCATCATCGCGATCGTCGACATCGTGCTGCTGTTCTCGGCGAACCGTCAGACGCTGCACGACCTCATCGCCGACAGCATCGTCATCGAAGTCTCTGACCGATGACTCGCGTCACTGCCAGTGCTTGAGCAGCTCGCGGGTACTTTCGTGTGACGGTGCGCCGAGCACCTGCGCGGGAAGCCCGGCCTCGATGACCTGGCCGTGGTCGAGCACGCAGACGTACTCCATGCCTTTGGCGAGGTAGATGTCGTGCGTGACGACGACCTGCGTGACGCCGGTTGCGTCGACGCGCTGAAGCGTCTGCAGCACTTCGGCTTTCAGCGACGGGTCGAGCGCGCTGGTGGGCTCGTCGTACAGAAGCACGCGCGGCTCCATGCAAAGGGCGCGGGCGATGGCGACGCGCTGCTTCTGGCCCCCAGACAACTGTTCGGGCCACACGTCGATGCGGTGCTCGAGGCCGAGGCCGACCAGCACCTCACGCGCCTTTGCTTTCGCAGCGGTCTCGGTCAGCTGCTTCACCTTGATCATCGCCAGCGTGCAGTTGTCGATGACGGTGAGGTGCGGGAAGAGCTCGAAGTTCTGGAAGACGAGGCCGAGCCTGGTGCGTGCCTGCGCGAGCGCGGCGTGGCGTTCGGCCGGCGTACATTCCTTCGTGCCCTTCACCAGCACGCCGTCGATTTCGATGGAGCCCTGCTCGAACGGCTCGAGGCCCATGATGCACCGAAGCAGGGTCGACTTGCCGGCGCCGCTCTTTCCCAGCAGCGCCGTGAGCGTGCCTTCAGGCAAATCGAACGAGAGGCCCTGCAGGGTGGGCTTTGGATTTCCCGCGTAGTGCCGGACGACGTTGTTGGCTTTCAGCGTCACGCGTTGCCTCGCTTGAGATGCCGCGCGAAGCGGCGTTCTACCGCGCGCGCGAGCTGGGCGAACGGCAGGCCGATGACGAGGTAGACGATCGCGACCAGCAGCCCGAGCCCGAGGTGATCGCGCATCGAGCTGGCGAGCGTCGTGTACGTCTTCGTCAACTCCGTCAGCGTGACGATCGACACCAGCGAGCTGTCTTTGAGCAGCGCGATGAAGTCATTCGTCATCGGAGGAATCGCGATGCGCACCGCCTGCGGAGCGACGATGAAGCGCAGCGACTGAATGCGCGTGAAGCCCAGCACGGTGGCCGCTTCGAGCTGACCTGCAGGAACCGACTCGAGGCCCGCGCGGTAGTTCTCGGCTTCAGCGGCCGCGTAGTTGAGGCCGAGCGCGACGACGCCCGCGATGAACGGAGACAGCTTCAAGCCCAGCTCGGGCAGACCGAAGTAGACCATCGTCAACTGGATGAGCAGCGGCGTGCCGCGGAAGAACTCGATGTACGCGACGCAGAGAAAGCTGACCGGCTTCGGGCCGTAGCGGCGGCCCATCGCCAGCGAGATGCCGAGCAGAATTGCGAGCACCATCGCGAGCAGAGAGACGGCGACGGAAACGGCCGCCCCTTTGATGAAGAGCGGCAGCACCTGCGGGTAACGGGTCTTCACGCGTTCCCAGAACGGGGGCAGCTTGCCGACCGCCGCGCGCCAGCGTTCGAGCTCTTCGCGCGGCTTGCGCGAGACGGGGTCGGGGTCGTTGAAGAGCCTGGCGACCGACGGGTTCCAGATGCCCCAGCGTTCATAGAGGGCGCGAAGCGTGCCGTCGGCGATGAGCCCGTCGAGCTCGTGGTTGACCTTCACCCGCAGTGCGTCGTCATCGAGGCGGAAGGCGATTGCATACTCGACCATTCCGAAGTCGCCGGGCAGCACCTCGAAGGCATCGTCGATTTCGCCGTAGAAGGTGGCGATGGGGCCGTCGAGCAGCACGGCGTCGGTGCGGCCCAGCTTCAGGTCTGAATAGATTTCGTCCTGGCCGCCTTCGTACGTGCGGACGTCGGCACCTTCGCGCGCGAGGATGCGTTCGGCCATCGAGCCGGGCAGCGTGCCGATGGCGCGGCCCTTCAACCCTTCGAGCGAACGCGGCGCCTTCGGGTC
>JAYUXE010000819.1:0-3846 GCA_043753165.1 Archangiaceae bacterium
CAGCTGTACTTCGACACGACGCTCAACAAGTACGGCCCGTACCCGAACGTCGCGAGCCCTGCGCACGCCGGCGTTCCGTCGACGTTCACCGCAAGCTCCGAGCTGTGTGGCCAGTGTCACTCGGTGCACAACCCGGTGAGCACCTGGCGCGCGCTCGACGGCGGCACGCTGGGCACGCGCTTCCCGCTCGATACGACGTACGAAGAATGGAAGCAGTCGTCGTTCGCGACCACGAAGTCCTGCATCGACTGTCACATGCCGCGCTTCATCGGCCCGGATGGCGGCACCGAATACAAGATTGCGAAGGGGTTCGACCCGCCGCGCCCGAAACCGCGCCAGCACGCGCTCGCCGGGGCGAACGTCTGGGGCCTCGAGGCCGTCAAGGCCGCCAACCCCGAGCTCGCCACCGAATTCGCAGACCAGTTCGAACGCACGAAGCAGTTCGCGCTGCAGAACTTGAAGGACGCCGCAACGTTGACGCTCACCCTGCCGACCGTCGCGCAGTCGGGCACGGTCGCCGCCGTCACCGTGCGCGTCACCAACCTCACGGGCCACAAGCTGCCCACGGGTTACGCCGATGGCCGCCGCGTGGTGATTCAGCTGCTCGCCGGGGACACCGTCGTCACGGGTGGCTTCGACGCGGGCGCGCTGCTCAAAGACAACCAGCTTCGCGTGTACGAAGCGCAGCACGGGCGGCTTGCGGTCGGCGTGTCAGAACACCTCGCCCTGCACGACGCGGTCTTCAAAGACTCGCGAATTCCTCCGAAGGGAATGGTGTCGCAGCCGTCAATCGCACCCGTCGGGGTGAACTGGTTCAACGAGAACGACGGCGGGCTGCGCGACTACGACGAGGCGAGCTTCACGGTTCCACTGCCGGCTTCACTCGCCGACGGGTCGAAGCTGAAAGTCACCGCGCGGCTGCTCTACCAATCGACCACGCCCGAATACATCGAGTTCCTCGCCACCGAAAATCGCACCGACGATGCGGGCCTGCGCTTGAAGCAAATCTACGAAGCGACGGGCAAGGGCGTCCCCATCGAGATGGCGCGCGCAGAAGGCGAGCTCACCGTCGCGCGAATCCCAGACGCTGGAATGATGGCCGCCGACGCGGGCCCGGGTGGAAGCGTCGCCGGCAACTGCAACTGCGCCAGCGGCCCGGGTGCCTTCGGCCTCGCCCTTCTATCTGCGGCAGCGCTGTTCCGGGCGCGCCGGCGCCGTTGATTGAAGAAAATCCTCAAGAGCTGGATGACGCTCAGCCTGCTGGCCGGAGCCGTCGCCACCGTCTTCGATCTCGCCATCGGCACCACGCTGCTCCACTTCGGCACGCCGACGCGCGTCGCCGCGATGGTCGGCACCACGTTCGGCTGCACGCTCGCGTTCTTCTTGAACCGCTACGTCGCGTTCCGCGAGAACAAGCCGAAGGTCCTCAAGTCGGCGATTCGCTACACGCTGTTGATGGCGGTGAGCATCGCGATCCACGGCCAGGTCGTCGTGCTCTTGAGAGACTCTTCCGGAATTCCCTACGTGCCCGCCAAGATGATCGCCGACCTTTGCGTCTTCACGTTCGCGCAGTTGGTGGTGCTTCGGTACTTCGTGTTTCCGAAAGCCGTCAGCGCTGATTCTTAGGCGTCAGCACCATCGCCAGCTGCCGCGCCTGGCTCTCGCTGGCGCATCGGTATTCCTGCAGCTTTCCGGCTTCCGTCGTGAGGCGAATCACCCACACGTCGTCTTCCTTCGTCACGACCGGCTTTCCGTCGCTCATGTAGACGTTGAATAAGAGCACAACACGTGCCCAGCGCCAGTTGTTGCCTTTCGCAGGGTTGTCTTTGGCTGACCCTGCAAACACGCACGTCTTTCATAGCGATTGTTTGCGGTCAGTCGGCCCATTCCCACGCAGAACGATATCCCCCTACAGCCTGCGCGTGCTCCACCAGCGCGGCGAAGTAGGGGTGTGCGCAGATGGTGGCGCTGTCGGCCACGACGAAGAGGTGTTTCCGCGCGCGGGTGATGGCGACGTTGATTCGGCGCAGGTCGGTGAGGAATCCGAGCTGCTGATCGGCATTGCTGCGAACGAGTGAGACGAGCACCGCGTCTTTCTCGCGGCCTTGAAATGCATCGATGGTGTCGACCTCGACCGCCTCGTGCTCGGCCAATGCTTCGCGCAGAAATTCTGCCTGGGCGCGGTACGGCGAAATGATTGCCAATTCTTCCGGTGCAAGGCCCGCGTTCAGTAGCAGCTTTGCGCGCGCGAGAATCAGCCCGGCTTCGCCTTCGTTGCGCAGCGATTCGGTGCCTGGCGCCTTCGACTCGTCGAAGCCCTTGCCCGCAGTGTCGATGAACAGCAGCGGCGGCGTCTCGAGGCCGAGCGCGAGCACCCGGTCTTTCACCGACGCATGCGCGCGCAGCTGGCCTCCGTACGTCTGCGTCGACGGAAACTGCATCAGCGTCTCGTTCATCCGGTACTGCTCTTTGAGCAGCTGCTTCACCCCGTCGCCGTGGTCGGCCAACAGCCGTTCGAACAGGCTCACGCCCAGGCCGAGCTTCGCGGCTTCTACCGACAGCACGGTTGCCGAAAGCTGCTGCGGGTCGCCCGCGAGAATCACAATCGGCGCTTTGGTGAACGCGACCAGCGCGGTCGGCTCGGTCGCCTGCGTCGCTTCGTCCAGCAGCGCGACATCGAACGTCTCGCCCGACAGCACGTGCCCGTCCAACGAGGCGCACGTCGCACAGACCACCTGTGACCGCTGCAGCACCGTCTGCACGGCGCGGCGTTCGAGCTTTCGCGCGTCGTCCATCAAGCGCTTCGCTTCGGCTTGCGCTTCCCGGGCGTTCGAGAAGCGGGCGCGGCTGCGGCCCTGGTTGCGTTGCCGTCGCGCGTAGCCGAGCAGGTCGTACGCCTCGTCGAAGAGCTCGCGCGAGACGATGCGGTCGGGGTGCTCTTCCACCTGGAGATCCAGCGTGTGCTGCTGCAAGTGCGGCATCACGCGGGCGGGGTGGCCGACGCGCACCGCAGTGAGCCCTTCGGCCAGACACAGCTCGAGCAGGTGGTCGACCGCCGCATTGCTCGCGGCAGTACACAAGAGGCGCTTGCCCGAAGCGGCGAGGTGAAACGCAGTCTCGGCGAGCACGGTGCTCTTGCCCGTGCCGGGCGGGCCGTGGACGAGGAAGAAGTCCTGTGCGGCCAGCGCCATCGCCACCGCGTCGCGCTGCTCGGGGTTCAGCGGGCGCGTCGGTTCGAAGTCGGGTTTGCGTTCGAAGCGCGGCGGCGTGCGGCCCAGCAACACCTCGCGGCGCTGGCGCAGGACGCCGTGCTCGTAGCCCTTCACCCGCAGCACGGCCGACTTGATGCGGTCGTACGTCACCTGGTTCGCGACCTTGTCGAGGCGCAGGCGCCCTTCGTGAATCCAGTGCGGCGGCGGTTTGTCGAAAGCCACCTGAACCTGGGTGCGCGAGGCGCGGGTCACGAGCCCACTGGGCGCGAATTCCACTTCAGCCTTCCGCGGGGCGGCACTCACCAGGTCGCCCGACGAGAACGCTGCCGACAAGGGACGGCGGTCGTTGCGCGCGAACGTGATGACCGTGCGGCCTCCGAGCCCCAGAGACTCTTCTTTCGACTCGAGGTCCAGCAACACCAGGCCACGCGCCTCGAGCTCGCCCAGCGGCAAGGTCTCGCGCTCGTCGGCGATTCGCTTTGCTTCCGCGTCGCGTTCGAGCTGCAGCAGCTTTACGAGGTGGTCGAAGTGGCGTTCGTCGCGGCCCTGGGTCATCGGCTCTGCAGACTACTGCTCACCGTGCCTGCCGCTTCGTCTTCGGTGAACCACCCCATCCACGTGCCATCGGCGATTC
>JAYUXE010000820.1:0-3842 GCA_043753165.1 Archangiaceae bacterium
AGCGGCGGAGCGGCTCGAACGCTGGATCGGCGAGGCCGTGGCCGGCGGCGCGCGCCTGCTGTGCGGCGGCACGCGCGACGGCAACATGGTGCGCGCCGCCGTCCTCGAGACCGTGCCGGCCGATTGCGACCTGGCCCGCAAAGAAGCGTTCGGCCCAGTGGTGTTGCTGGCGCGCTTCACCGACTTCGACGCCGCGCTCGCGACGGTCAACACGTCGGACTACGGCCTGCAAGCCGGCGTGTTCACGCGCGACCTCGCTCGCACCATGCGCGCCTGGGACACGCTCGAGGTCGGCGGCGTGATCATCGACGACGCGCCGAGCTTCCGCAGCGACTCGATGCCGTACGGCGGGGTCAAAGGCTCAGGCCTGGGCCGCGAGGGGGTGCGCTACGCGATGGAAGACTTCACCGAGCCCCGCATCCTCGTCACGCGGGCTGCAGGGTGAGAATTTCCGAGCCGATGTCGGTGACGACAATCGTGTGCTCGAACTGCGCGGTGCGCTTCAGGTCGGCGGTCACCACGGTCCACCCGTCGTCCCAGTGACGCTCTTCGTGCGTGCCGGCGGTGATCATCGGCTCGATCGTGAACGTCATTCCCGGCAGCATCGTCGTCGTCGACCGCGCGTCGAAGTAGTGCGGAATCTGCAACGACGTGTGGAAGGTGTCGCCGATGCCGTGCCCGCAGTAGCTGCGCACGACGCCGAACCCGTTGGCTTCCGCATACTGCTCGATCGTCCGCCCGATGACGTTGATCGGCAGGCCCGCACGCACCACGCCAATGCCCTTCATCAGACATTCGTGCGTCACCTTGATCAGCCGCGCGCTCTCGGCGTCGATGGTGCCCACCCCGAACGTCCCGTTGCAGTCGCCATGCATGCCATCGAGGAAGATGGTCACGTCGAGGTTCACGATGTCGCCGTCGAGCAGCACCCGGCTGTCGGGGATGCCGTGGCAGATGACTTCGTTCACCGAGGTGCAGACGCTTTTCGGGAAGCCGCGGTAGTTCAACGGGCTCGGGTAGCCGCCTTCTTTCACCGTCAGCTCGTGCACGAACGCATCGATGTCATCGGTGGTGATGCCGGGCTTCACCATCGCGCCGGCCGCCTTCAAGATTCGCCCCGCCGCGGCGCACGACTTCCGCATCCGCACCAGCTCGTCTGGCGTTCGCACGTCGCGCCCGTTGCCGCGCGTCGGGGTTCCCGAAGCCGCGTACTCTGGCCGGGGAATCGACAGCGGCACCTCGCGCATCGGGCTCACGGCGCCCTTGCGAACCTTCGATCGTTCGAGCCCCGCGCGTTCGTCGCGCAGAGTCACCGTGTCGGCTTCCTTGTGGCACTTCTTGTACTTGTTGCCGCTGCCGCACCAGCACGCCTCGTTCGGGCGGGGGAGCACGGCGGGCGGCTTGCGGGCGGCGATGTTGGCGATCTGGGTCACGACAGTAGTCCTCTTAGCAGCAGCTTTTCAGTCCGTTCGAGGACCCTCAACATCCGCCCCCGGTCGATGCGTCCCTCGGTCGCCTCGTTCAGACCCAGCGCCTGCTCGGTCATGAAGCGGCTCAAGAAGAGCAGCAAGCCCTTGGTTTCAGGTGGCAGTCCCACGGCGACGAAACGCATGTTCCGGATGTAGTCGTCGAACGCCTCGAATTCACGCCCAAGATCCCACCGGGCCAGCCGAAACGCCTCGCGAAACACCGCGTCTTCCGGCCGCTTTTCGTGCGCCTTCAAGAGCTCCAGCGTCCCGGCGTCGGCGTCTTCGACCTCCAGCGGCCACGCCCGCATCGACTCGGCGAACAGCTTCGAGACCTCTTCAATCAAATGCTCGATGACCGGAATCGGCTTCGTCTCGAGCAAACGTTCCCACCGCGACGGCATGGGGAACCGATTAACAGCCCTACTTCAGCGGCACCAGCCGCCCCGGCCTTGCTTCCGGCTTCAGCGCGTCGCCGTACCCCAGGGCCAGCTCGCGCCGCACCACCTGGTAGACGGTGCGCCGGGTGACGAACTCGCGGTGCGAGACGTCTGCGACCTCGATGTTGCTCAAGCTCGGGTTGTCGCGCGTTTCGAGGATGCACGACGGAAACGCATTCACCCGGTCGGCCTTGCTGAAGATGCTGGTGAACCGCACATCGCGAGGGAACGCGCCGATCTTCAGCCGGCGAATGAAGGGGGACATCGGCGTCATCTGCCAGATGCTGCGCGAGACGAGGCCGTGGCTCACGATGCCGAAGTACGCCGACGACGAGCCATTGTGTGGGGCTCCCAGCGTGATCAGGTTCTTCACCCGCTGATCGCCGCCCAGCCGCTTCACGTAATACCGGCCGATGAGCCCACCCATCGAATGGCCGATGATGCTCATCGGGCCCATGTTCGGAAACCGCGCGTAGAGCCGTTCGACCTTCTCGCGCACCTTCTCGGCGCACTCGTCGATGCCACGCGTGTTGAAGGCGTCGAACAGGCCGCCCAGGTTGATGCTCCACACGCAGTACTGATCGCGCCGCAGCCGGTGCTCGAGCACCTCGAACGTTCGCCGCGTCGACATGAAGCCGTACAGCAGCAGCACGGGCCGGGGGCAGTTGCCGAAGTCCGTGCGCCGCACGATGTCGTTGCCGTGGCGATCGAAGTCCAGGTAGCCGCGCAGGTACGCGACGCTTCGTTTCAACTTTCGAAGCTGGCCTGACAGCACGCCCATGTCCGAAGAATACGAGGCACCGCTGGCGCTTCGAAATGTGCGCACGTGTGAGCGGCCGGGCCGCTGGGTCAGGCCGGCAGCGGAATGTAGACCGAGACCGGTTCCTTCTTTCCCTTGATGGAAATGTTCGGCACTTCCTTCCAACCGAACGCAGCGCCCGCTTTTTCCCGGGTGGTGGCGGAAACGACCAGCGGCTGACCCAGCTGCTTCGTCAGCGTTTCCAGCCTCGACGCGACGTTCACGGTGTCGCCGATGGCGGTGTACTCGAGGCGGGAGGTCGCTCCGACGTCGCCGACGATCGCGAGGCCCGTGTGAAGGCCGATGCCGATGCGAAGGGGCGGCGCTCCACGGGCGGCACGCGACACGTTCAGCTCGTCCAGCGCGGTGAGCATCTGCGTCGCGCACTTCACCGAGTTCGAAGCGTGGTCTGCGTCGGGCAGCGGGGCTCCGAAGTACGCCATCAGGCCGTCGCCGATGAACTTGTCGAGCGTGCCGTGGTTGCGGAAGAGAACCTCGACCATCTTCGTGTGGTACTCGTTCAGCATCGAGACGACTTCCTGCGGCTTCAGCGTCTCGGACATCGCGGTGAAGTCGCGAATGTCAGAGAAGAGCACCGTCACCTCGCGCGTTTCGCTGCCGCCGCCCTGATCACCCAGCTGCTGCAGCCGCGTCGCCACATCGGGCGAGAAGTACCGCCCCATCTTTTCGCGCTTGAGCTCTTCCTGCGAGACCGAGCTGATCAGCGCGGCCGTGCGCTGCACCAGGTAGCCCGCCGCAGCGGCCGCCACGAAGAGCACCACTGCCGACAGCACCTGCCCCCCGACCCCGATGCCCGCTTCCTGCTCGAGGCGCGCGCACAAAATCGCCGAGCCCGCGGCCACCGCCCAGTTCAGCTTCGCGTCCAGGGCCAGCGCCGAAGCGATGATCAGCGCGCAGCAGATGCCGACCGTGAACGAGGCGACACCGCCCGGAGAAGGCGAGACCGGCACCGAAAGATGCTGAAGCCAATACACGATTGGCAAATCCAGCAGCGCGCACAGCCAGCCGAGCACGCGTGCGTACTGACGCGCCTTCCACGCCAGCGATCCAAGCACCAGCGCGGCCGCCAGCCACCCCACCACCGGGCCGACGATCACCGTCCAGTCTGCCTGCTTC
>JAYUXE010000821.1:0-3842 GCA_043753165.1 Archangiaceae bacterium
GAACGTCTGCTGCGCCAACCTAAAGGCGGCCTCGCGGTGGTGTTCGGCCGCCGGCGTGTCGGCAAGACGCGGCTGCTTCTCGAGTGGGTGAAGAAGCACCACGGGGTGTATTTCGTTGGCGACCAGTCGTCGGCGACGCTTCAACGGGAATACTTCGCTCGCGCGCTGGCCACGCGCTTGCCCGGCTTCGATCAAGTCGAGTACCGCGACTGGAGAGGGCTCTTCGCTCGACTCGCGATCGACGCCAGGGCCCGCCGCTTTCGGGGGCCGCTCGCGATCGACGAACTGCCGTACCTGATTCTGTCGAGCCCCGAGCTGCCCAGCGTGCTGCAACAGTGGGTAGACCACGAGGGCAAGGACGCGCGGATGGTGCTGACGCTGGCGGGCTCGAGCCAGCGGATGATGCAGGGACTCGTTCTCGATCGCACGGCTCCGCTGTTTGGCCGCGCTGCGGAGATCGTCGAACTGCAACCACTGGATCCGCGCTGGCTCACGCGCGCGTTCAAAGGCCAGACGGCGTTCGAACGGCTCGCCACGTGGACAGCCTGGGGCGGCGTACCGCGGTACTGGGAGCTCGCCCAGTCGGTGAAAGGCCCAATCGAGCAGAGGGTGGATGAGCTCGTGCTCGACCCCCTGGGTCCCCTGCACCACGAGCCCGACCGCCTTCTGCTGGAAGAGACACCCTCTGCTGCCGAGCTTCGGCCTCTGTTGGACGCGATCGGGGCCGGCGCCCATCGCGCGTCTGAGATTGGAGGAAGGTCGGGGAAACCGGTGACGTCGCTTGCCCGACCACTCGAACGATTGACCGAGCTCGGCCTCGTGCGCCGCGAAACTCCATTTGGCGAAGGCGCGCGGCAAACCAAGCGGAGCCTGTACCGAATCGCGGACCCGTTTTTTCGGCTGTGGTTCCGGGTCGTCGTTCCACAGCGCGGATTTCTCGCGGCGGCGACGCCAGCGCAGCGCAGGAAGCTGCTGACCGCCCACCTGCCCGCTTTGACGGCGATTGCGTTCGAAGGGCTCTGCGTGCGCCGCGTGCCGTCGCTGGGCGATTGGCTCCCTGCGGGACGTTGGTGGCAGGGAAGCGCACCCGAATGGGACGTGGTCAGCACGTCGCCCGACGGCGGTCGTCTGCTGTTGGGTGAAACGAAAGCGTGGCGAAAGCCTGCGACGGTTGACGCGCTTCGCGTCGAGGCCCGGCGACTGCGCGCACGGCCGATTCCCGCGATCACCGGCCTGCATCCAGCCCCGAAGTGTGAGTGGACCTTGTTCGTGCCTGCCAAAGCCCCGCGCGTTCCCTCACAGCTAGAGGGGGTCCGCATCGTCACCCTCGACGACCTTCTCGCCTGACGCTCAGGGCAGGAACGCGAGCCGCCCGTAGCCGGGCAGGTAGGACGACGACGACATCGCGGCCGAGCACTTGCGAAGCATGTGCGTGTTGTGGGCGAGCACCGCGGTTCCGTTCGGCACCGCCGCGATGACGGCCGAACCCGGGTACCACGCCGCGAAGAATGGCCTCCCGCCGCAGCCGGTGGTGACGAGGTACGGGTCGAAGTCCGCGGTGAGCGCGGCGGTGTCGTCGATCAGCGCGGCGCCCCAGTTGGCCTCGACGAGGCAGTTCGATTCGCAGGCCTTGACCACCACGTTCAGCGGCTGCGTCAACGCCAGCGCGCGTGTGCCGCCCTGCTCGATCAAGTGAAGGCCTTCCTGCCCGTCGTCCAAAGCGCCCAGCAGCTCGCCCTTCCACCCTGCGACGGCCATGCAGTTGCTCGAGCATTCCCACACCAGCACCTTGCGGTCTTGCGACTTCACGGCGGCCGACGCGGTCATCGGGCTGATGCCCTGCTGGTAGGCGACCGTCACGCGGCCTGCCGCATTGACCGTGATGCCTGTGGCCGAGTTGCCGTCGTGGGTGAAGAGCGGCACCGACTCGACCCAGCTCGCGGCCTGCGTGCAGTTGCCCGTGCACGTCCGGTACACGAGGTCGCTGCTCTTGCTGTTCACCACCATGTGCAACGTCGTGCCCTGCACCGCCAGCGCCGAACGGATGCTGCTCTCGCTGCGAATCTGACCCATCGACCAGCTCGCCGCCTGCGTGCAGTTCGCCGCGCAGGTGCCGAGCTGCAGGTAGCTGTTGTCGACGATGAACGAGATCCGGTTCGCGCTGTCGATCACCATCGGAGCGCCCCGGTACGTCGCGTGCGCCACGTTGCCCACCACCGCGCTCAGGTTCACCTTCTGCCAGCTCGCCGCGCTCATGCAGTTCGAGCCACACGTTGCGTAAATCGTCTCGTGCCCGCTGTTGCTGTAGAGCTCGAACAGCATGTGCAGCCGGCCGTCGGTGCCGATGACGAGGCGCGCGTAGTCGGTCAGAGGCGTGCCGGACTCGATGGTGACGATGCTCCAGCCCGCCGCCTTGTCGCAGTTCGTCTTGCACTGGCCGTACGCGACGATCGCGGGCGCCGCTCCGGCGGTGAAGGCGAGGTGGAACGTGCCGTCGGCGCCGCCGACCAGCGCCGGCTTGTTGAAGCCGAGCTCCTGCACCGAGAAGATCCCTGCGCTGGCCGACGCGCCGCCGCCCGTCCCCGCCGTGCCGCCGCCCGTTCCCGCCCCGCCGCCCGTGCCCGCGATGCCGCCCCCCGTGCCCGCCCCGCCGCCGCCCGCCACGCCGCTGCCGCCGCCCGATGCGCCGCCGCCGACGCCCGACGTGCTCGAACCGCTGCAGCCCACGAGTCCGAGACACAGCAACACCGCGGCTTGCCGACCGGAAAGGATCATTGAGGAAGCATACCCAGTTAACGGTTCCCATCGCCGCGGCTCCCTTGTGCGTGCCCACGAAAAAGACCCTCGCCCTTGCGTTGAGCACCTTTCTCGACCCGGCGACGAAAGAGCCCGTCGCGATCACCGTGCTGCAGAACGTTCTGGTCGGCGCGGTCGACGCGCAGCACGTCTCGCTGCGCGTGATTCCCGAAGAAGCCGAGCTGCTCGCCGTCGCGCAACACCTCGGATCCATCACCCTGACCCTTCGCAACTCCGACGATGTGGACGTGCTCGAGGAACGCGGCCGCGCCACCATCAACACGCTGGTGTCGGGCGAGCGCGCGCGAATCCTCCAGCAGAAACGGTTCACCACCATCCAGATCATCCGCGGCACGGGTGCCCCCACCGAAGACATGCCTCCCGTTACCGGCACCGGCACGCAGGCAGTGCCCGACCTGTTCCTGAAGCACTACGGCGTGAACCCCACCCTCGAGACGCGGCACGAGCGCTTCAGCACCTTTGCCGCCGACGTCGACACCGCCAGCTACGCGCTCGCCCGCGCGTGGCTCAGCCGCGGCGCGCTTCCCGACGAATCGGCCGTGCGCGTCGAAGAGTTCGTCAACGCGTTCGACTACGCGTACCGCCCGCCCCAGACCGAAGCGTTCGCGGTGCAGGTCGAAGCCTTTCCCTCGCCCAGCCGCCCCGGCTACCACCTGCTTCACGTCGGCGTGCAGGGCCAACAGGTCACCACCGAGCAGCGCAGACCCGCGAACCTCGTCTTCGCCATCGACGCCTCGGGCAGCATGGAAGGCGACCAACGCCTCGGGCTCGTGAAGCAGGCGCTGAACCTGCTGGTCGCGCAGCTGAAGCCCGACGACACCGTCGCCATCGTCGTCTACGGAACCCGCGCGCCGGCTCGTGCTGGGGCCGACGGCCGCAACCGATCGCGATCAAATTCTCGGTGCGATCGCTGGCCTTCAAACCGAAGGCAGCACCAACGTGCAGGCAGGCCTCGAGCTCGCGTACGACACCGCCGCGAAGGCGTTTGGTGAAGACGGCATCAACCGCGTCATCCTCTGCAGCCG
>JAYUXE010000822.1:0-3839 GCA_043753165.1 Archangiaceae bacterium
TCGCCTGTGGTCGTGGTGTCGCACTTCGGGGCCGGTTCCGTGGCACTGCGTTTCGTCGGCGGCTTCGAAGGTACCGCCACCGGATCTTCGAGGGAGACGACCGCGTCGTCGTTCACGGGTGCCCAGCGACCTTCGATGGGCGTTGCCGAGAAACACCTGTGAGAAATCGAAAGCACGGCGGGTTCTCTCGGCGTCCCTGCGGGCATTGAGGAAGGCGAAGGCCGCTTTTCTTCGACGAAAGCGCGCACCGACCGGCCGAGGTCCACGGTCACCACTTCGCCGTTGCGCTTCACCAGCGGTTCGGTCGCGCCGTCCCAATCGAGGCACGGCTCTTCGTTGGGCAGCGTCGGCACCACGTTGAGCTGTGGACGCGTCGCTTCCAAATCGAGAACGGGTCGAGGCCGGGGCGGGCATTGGTGGAAGGCGAAGGTCTGATCTCTGTGACGAAGTCGGTCGATCGCAGCCGGAAGGGGTGACTCAGGGCGCGGGCTTCTTGAGCCCGTCGTTCGACAGCGGACTTTCGTCGTCGTCGTCGTCGAGCTTTGACGGCGAGCTCGACTGGGTCTTCTTTCGCTTTTTGGCGACGGGCTTCAGCTTTTCTCGCACCACGATGCGGCCAGCTTCTCCGGAGGCGCTGATCGTCGTCGGCTGGTAGCCGTTGAGGCTGAACGCGAGCTCGGCGTGCGCGGTGCCGCTGGGCGGGACCTCGACAAGGACTTCCAGCGGCGTCTTGCCGACCGGTTTGCCTTCGAGCGTCACGCTGGCTCCGCGCGGATCTGTTTCCACGCGGAACGTCACCCTCGCGACCGGCAGCGGTTCCGCGGCGACGCGAACCTGTGCCGCCGGTTCTTCCGCGGGCGCCTCTTCGACCCTGGGCGTAGGCGCGACGACCAGCCCTTGAACCGGAACAGGCGGCGTCGGCGCAGCAACAACCTGCGGAACGGGCTCGGGCGGCTTGATGGATCGAATGGCAAACGTCGCCACGCCCGCCCCGAGCGCGACAGCGACGGCAAAAAGTACGACCGGCACGATCCGGTTGGTCTTGCGCAGCGGCTCGGCCTGCACAGGAATTCCATCGGTCGGCGTCGCGAACTGCTGCGGAGTCGAGAGCTCCTGCAACGCCTGAATCACCTCGTCCATCGACTGGAAGCGATCCATCGGCGACTTGGCGAGACACCGCGCCACGAGCGCCTCCATCTCGGGCGGCACCGGCAGACCCGAGACCCGCATCGGCGGCACGGGCTGGTGCACGTGCTTGAGGATCACCTCCATCGCGGTCTTGCCCGTGAAGGGCGGCGCACCGGTGAGCGCCTCGTACAGCACGATGCCCAGCGAGTAGATGTCGCTGCGCGGATCCGCGTGGTTCTTCTCACCCTGCTCGGGCGCCATGTAAGGCGGGCTGCCCATCAACATGCCCTGCTGGGTAATCGCCCGGCCCTCGAGCTCCTGGCCGACGACGAAGCTCTTCACCAACCCGAAGTCGAGGACCTTCACCTGGTCCGTGTCGTCGTCGGCGTGAAGCAACATCACGTTGCCCGGCTTCAAGTCGCGGTGCACGACGCCCAGGTTGTGCGCCTCTCGCAGCGACCGGCAGATCTGCTGCCCGATGTTCAACACGCGCCGCCATTCGATCGGCCCTTCATCGGTGATGACCTGATCGAGCGTGCGCCCGTCGAGGTATTCCATCGCGATGTAGAAGATGCCGTTCGGCGTGCAGCCGTAGTCGATGACCGTGATGGTGTTCGGGTGCGACAGCTTTGCGGTCAGCGCGGCTTCGACGAGAAACCGCTGACGAAACGCCTCATCGCGGCCCGCGCCGTAGTTGTAGTCGAGCACCTTCAACGCAACCGCCCGGTTCAGCGGCTGCTGCACCGCCCGGTACACGCGTCCCATGCCGCCGGTGCCAATCGGCTCGACCACGTGGAACCGCCCGTCGAGCACCTGGCCCAGCAACGGATCCATGCCCGGGGTGGTGGCGTCGTGCGTGACGTCATTTCCGTGGAAATCCCGGGTCATACCGCCCGCGACACTAAGGACCACCGCCCTGCAGATTCAAGCCAGCGGTCAGTGGATGCCCTGCTCTGAGGCCTTCACGGTGGGCATGGGCAACGTCCTACTTGATCTGCCAGGGGTAGATCATCAGCCGGCACTCGATGGGCCCGTTCCACAAATCCCTCACTTCCGACGGGCGGTGGTGAAACGCGCTCTCGAACGCCGGGTTCCCGCAGAGGATCGCCATGCGCCAGCCCCAGGTGCCGAAGGACTCTCCGAGCTTGTAATAGAAGGTCTTCATTCCCTTCTGACCGCCCGCGGTGAGCCACTCGCCGTAGGGCGGGTTGGACATGAGCAGGCCGGGCTGTGACTCGGGCGGCGGGAAGAACATCGCGTCGCCTTCTTCGATCAACACGCTGTGTCCCAGCCGCGCCGCCTTCACGTTCTTCTTCGTCGCCTCGATCGCCTCGGGCTCGCGGTCGCGCGCGATGATCGGAAACGGAGGCACCCGCTCGGCCGCTTTCGCTTCTGCCTTCAGCTCTTCGAGAATCTGCGACGCCTCGGCCTTCATCTGCGGCCAACGCTCGATTCCGAAGCTGCGGTTGATGCCCGGAGCGCGCCGCATTGCAATCAGCGCCGCCTCGATGACGATCGTGCCCGAGCCACACATGGGGTCGATGAAAGGCTCTTCACCCTCGTACTTCGCCGCCCGCAGCATCGCCGCCGCCAGCGTCTCTTTCAGCGGAGCCGCCGTCTGTTCCACCCGGTACCCACGCCTGTTCAACGGGTCTCCTGCGAGGTCGAGCGAAAGGGTCAGCTTCGACTTCGACAGGTGGACGACGATGCTCAGGTCGGGGTTGCCAGTGTCGACGTCGGGCCGGCTGCCGAGCTTGTCGCGCAGGCGGTCGACGATCGCGTCCTTCGCCTTCAACGCCACGAAGCCCGAGTGGTTGTGCTCGCTGTCCTTGAGCGTCGCCTCGACCGCGAACGTGGAACGGAGCGTGAAATGCTCTTCCCACGGCACCGACTTCACTGCTTCGTAGAGCCCTTCGGCCCCATGAACGTCGGCCTCGAGCAGCGGGTAGAGGACGCGCATCGCGAGCCGCGAATGCAGGACGATTCGAAGGGCTTCGCGCAGGTTGGCGTGAAAGCGGACCCCCCCACGGTCTTGCTTGACCCGGGCACCCCCCAGAGAAGTGAGCTCGGCCGCAAGCAAATCTTCCGTGCCGCGGGAAGTGGTGGCGAAGAGGGGAAGTCGAACTGCCATGAAGGGTCATTAGCGTATGCTTCGGCCCAAGTGTCTGGGGGATTCAAAGATGATCCGCGCACGCTCTCGGTTCGAGAGCGCCTCTACACCGAGGCGGAACGCATCGCGCACGTCGGTTCCTGGGCGTGGCACCTGCCGTCGGGCGCGATTTACTGGTCCGACGAGCTGTACCGGATTCTGGGCATCGACACTTCCGAGCAAAGCGATCTCACCGCCGCCTTCTTCGCGCACGTTCACCCGGAAGACGTCGCGCGCCTGAAGGCGAACATGAATCGGTTGGCGAAAGAAGGCGTCGCCCCACCGACCGAGTTCCGCGTCATTCACCCGGTGAACGGCGAACGGATTGTTCGGGCCGTCAACGTGATGGTCGAAGACGCGGACGACAAGCTCACGCGGTTCGTCGGCACGATGCAGGACGTCACCGAGCTTCGGCACGCCGAGAAGCGACGCCAGCGCGACGACGAAATGTTGCGGGCCGCTGAAGCGCTGGCGAACGTCGGCAGCTACCGGTGGGTTCCCACCACGGGCGAAATCATCTGGTCGAACCAGTTCAAGGTGATCGCAGGCGTACCGGTGGATG
>JAYUXE010000823.1:0-3836 GCA_043753165.1 Archangiaceae bacterium
CTCGCCTGGCTCGTCGGCGCGAAGGGCGTGCGCGCGGGCTACCTCTCGATGACCCGCGGCGATGGCGGCCAGAACCTCATCGGCACCGAACAGGACTCGCTGCTCGGGCTCATTCGCACCAACGAGCTGTTGGCCGCGCGCCGCATCGATGGCGCCGAACAGTTCTTCACCCGCGCCCGCGACTTTGGCTTCTCGAAGACCGCCGAAGAGACGCTGCGCCTGTGGGGCAAAGACGAAGTGCTCGCCGACGTCGTGCTCGCGATTCGCCGCTTCCGCCCCGACATCATCGTCACGCGCTTCACCACGCTGCCGCCGAACCACGGGCACCACACCGCGTCCGCGCTGCTCGCCGCCGAAGCCTTCGAGGCTGCCGCGGATCCAAAGCGTTTTCCTGAGCAGCTCAGCGAAGTCACCGTCTGGAAAGCCGACCGTCTCATCAACAACGTCTCGACCTGGAACCTGCCGCCGAAGGCCGACCTGTCGATGCACCTGAAGCTCGACGTCGGCGCGTACGAGCCGCTGCTCGGAAAATCGTACGGCGAGCTCGCCGCCGAGAGCCGCAGTCAGCACAAGAGTCAGGGCTTCGGGGTCGCGGCCGAACGCGGCCCGCTGCTCGAGTACTTCAGCCCGCTTGCTGGCACGAAGCCCAGGGCCGACCTCTTCGAAGGGCTCGACCTCACGTGGAAGCGCTTCAAGGGCACCGAGGCCGTCGCGAAGGCCGCTGCCGAAGTCGCTTCGAAGTTCGATGCGCGCGCACCGCACCAGAGCCTGCCCGGTCTCGCCGCGCTGCACACCGCGCTCTCGGCGCTGCCTGAGGACAACGCATACAAAGCGATGAAGCTGCGCGAGACCGAAGCGTTGATGGCCGCGTGCGCTGCGCTGTTCCTCGAAGTCCGCGCGGCCGACCCCGTCGCTGCGCCGGGCGCCGCCGTGAAGCTCGACATCACCGTGCTGAACCGTTCACCCGCGGCGCTGAAGTTGATCAGCGTGGCCGTGCCTGGGGCGGAAACGCTCACCGCCAACGTCGCCCTCACCGAGCAGACCCCGTTCAAAGACACACGCACCGTCACGCTGCCCGCGGCCGCGCGAATCAGCACGCCGTACTGGCTGCGAAGGCCCGGCACCCCTGGCCTGTTTCAGCTCGAGGCGGAAGACGCGCCGATGACGGGATTTCCGGAAGCAGGGCCCGCGCTCGCGGCGACGTTCGTGGTCGAAGTGGCGGGCCGCAAGCTCAGCGTCGTCCGCCCGGTGGTGTACGGGTGGACGGATCCAGTGAAGGGGGAACTGTCACGGGGGTTCGAGGTCGCTCCGGAGGTGACGGCGACGCTGGAGCGCGACGTGCTGATGTTCCCGAACGGAAAATCGCAGAAGGTCGGGCTCACCCTCGCCGCGGGCCGCGCGAAGGTTGCGGGCCAGGTGAAGCTCGAGCTCGAGGCCGGGTGGACGTCGAAGCCCGCGTTCGTCGCGTTCGACTTCGCCGCACGCGGAGACGAGCAGCCCGTGTCGTTCGAGGTGACGCCGCCGAAGAACGCGACCTCGAAGGCGAAGCTCAAGGTCATCGTCGAGCACGACGGAAAATCGGAATCGTGGCGCGTGAAGAACATCAACCACGACCACCTGCCGCCGCTGACCGTGCGCCAGCCGTCCGAGGCGACGCTCGTGCCCGTCACGCTCGCGACCCACGTGAAGAAGCTCGCGTACATCCCCGGCCCTGGAGACAAGGTGGCCGAGAGCCTGGCCGCCGTCGGCTACGACGTGACGCTGCTGCCCGAAGCGCGCCTCGCCAGCGAGAAGCTCGAGGCCTACGACGCGATTCTCGTCGGCGTCCGCGCGTTCAACGCCGACCCGCGCCTCTCGCTGCACCGCGACCGCTTGATGAAGTACGTCGAGCAGGGCGGCAACCTCGTCGTCCAGTACAACACCAACAGCCGCGTCGGCCCGCTGGATGCGTCGCTGGGTCCGTACCCGCTCGAGATTGGGCGCGATCGCGTCACCGACGAAACGGCGGCGATGACGACGGTGACGAAGAATGAGGCGCTGCTGAACGCTCCGAACAAGCTGACGCCCGCGGACATGGAAGGCTGGGTGCAGGAACGCGGCCTCTACTTCGCAACGAAGTGGGACGAGAGGTACCGCCCCGTCTTCGAGCTGAAAGACCCGAACGAAGAGCCACTGCGCGGAAGCCTGCTGGTCGCGAAGCACGGCAAAGGCACCTTCATCTACACGGGCCTCTCGTTCTTCCGGCAGTTGCCCGCTGGCGTTCCCGGCGCATACCGGTTGCTGGCGAACCTGCTGGCCCAATGAGCGCCCCCGAAGAGAAGCGCCCCGAGCTGGATGACGCGCCGCCGCTGCTGGGCAGGTGGCGCAACATCTACCTCGCCGTCGTCGCGGCGCTGGCGCTCTACATCGTGGGCCTCTGGCTCTTCAGCAAGGTCTACGCGTGACGGCGCTCGACTGGGCGGTGCTCGCGGGCACGACGCTGTTCATCTGCTTCTGGGGTGTGTGGCGCACGAAGGTGAAGACGAGCGAGAACTTCTTCCGCGGTGACTACGCGTTGAAGTGGCCGACCATCGGCCTGTCGGTGATGGCGACGCAGGCGAGCGCGATCACGTTTCTGTCGGTGCCGGGGCAGGCGTACGAAGACGGGCTTCGCTTCATCCAGTTCTATTTCGGGATGCCGCTGGCGATGGTGTTGATCAGCGCCGTCTTCATTCCCATCTACTACCGGCTGAAGGTCGTCACCGCGTACGAGTACCTCGAGGCGCGCTTCGATTTGAAGACGCGGCTCTTCGGCGCCTTTCTGTTTCTGATTCAGCGCGGGCTCGCGTCGGGCATCACGCTCTACGCGCCGGCAATCATTCTTTCGGCGGTGCTCGGCTGGCAGCTGGAGCTCACCATTCTCGTGATGGGCGTCGTCGTCATCCTCTACACCGTCAGCGGCGGCTCGAACGCGGTGAGCCAGACGCAGAAGCAGCAGATGGTGGTGATGCTGGGAGGCATGGTGGTGGCCGGCCTCGTCATCCTCTGGCGCCTGCCACCCGAAGTCTCAGTCGGGGAAGCGGTCAACATCGCGGGAGCCTTCGGCCGCATCAACGCCGTCAGCGCCTCGTTCGATTTCGAAGACCGCTACAACCTCTGGTCGGGGCTCGCGGGCGGCTTCTTCCTCGCGCTGTCGTACTTCGGCACCGACCAATCGCAGGTTGGCCGCTACCTCGCGGGCAAGTCGATTGCCGAGAGCCGGCTCGGCCTGCTCTTCAACGGCGTGCTGAAGATTCCGATGCAGCTGCTGATTCTCGGCGTCGGCATTCTCGTCTTCGTCTTCTACCAATTCACCCCGCCGCCGCTGCTCTTCAACGCGGCGCTCGAACAGAAGGTGCGCGCGTCACCGCAGGCCGGCGAGCTCGTGGCGCTCGAAGAACGGTGGTTGACGTTGCAGGCGGCGAAGAAGACGCAGGTCGAAGCGTTTCTCGCGGCGGAAAAAGCGAAGGACGCCGTCACCGCCGATGCTCTTCGCGCGGTCCTCAAAGCCAGCGCGGTGCAGGCGAATGCGTTGCGGGCCGAGGCGAAGACCGTCGTCGGAAAAGCGGTGCCCGGCGCCGAGGCGAAAGACTCCGACTACATCTTCATCACCTTCGTGAAGCGGTGGTTGCCCAGCGGGCTCTTCGGCCTGCTCATCGCCGTCATCCTCGCCGCCGCGATGAGCAGCATCGCCAGCGAGCTCAACGCCCTCGGAGCGACCACCACCGTCGACTTCTACCGCCGCGTCTTCAAGCGCGAAGCAACCGAGCAGCACGCCCTTCGCGCGTCGAAGGGGTTCACGATTCTCTGGGGTGTGG
>JAYUXE010000824.1:0-3835 GCA_043753165.1 Archangiaceae bacterium
GAATCGGCCGTCGATGCCGCCTGCCGCTCTGCCGTCCATCCGGCCTCCGGCGATCACGGCGCCGCCGGTTCAGCCGCCGCGCATCGCAGCCCCCCCGGCGATTGCGCCTCCTCCGTTGGTGGCGCCGCCCTCGCGTGCCCCGACAATCACCCCCGGCGAAGTCGAGGGGCCGCCCCGTGTTGCGGCACCCCCGCCCCGCATTGCGCCGCCTGTCGCCGCGGCTGCCGGCGCCGGCCCGATTCCTCAAAGCGGGCCCATCGATCAGCTGAACCCCACTCAGGTCGCCGCGCTCGGCCGGCTCGCCGCGCAGGTCATCACCCTCGACTACTTCCAGGTGCTGAAGCTGCCGACCACCGCCGTGCCGGCCGAAATCAAAGCGGCCTTCTACCGCGAGAGCCGCATCTACCACCCCGACCGCTTCTTCCACCTCACGGACGAGAAGACGAAGGTCGACCTCGGCACCATCTACAAGCGCATCACCGAGGCCTACTACTTCCTGCGCGACGACCAGAAGCGCCGCAAGTACGTCAGCGACATCGCGGGGCCGGAAAGAAAGAACAAGCTGCGGTTCACCGAAACCAGCGAGGCCGAGAGCAAGGCCGAGGTGAAGAAGCAGGCCGAAGAGCAAATCGGCACCCACCCGAAGGGCCGCAGCTTCTTCACCACCGCGCTGAAGGAAATCGCCTCGGAAAGCTGGCCGGCCGCCGAACGTTCGTTGAAGACCGCGCTCACCTACGAGCCGTCGAACGCCCGATACAAAGAAGAGCTCGCCCGCGTGCAGCTGAAGGTGCACGAGGCGTTCAAGTCGAAGGGCGACCAGTTCAAGATCCGGTGAGCACGCCCGACCTCGTGCTTCTCGGGCTGGTGCTCGCGTTCGCCCTCTGGGGGGCGTTTCAGGGCTTCGCGCGGCAGGTCGCCCAGTCGATCGCCGCCGTCGGCGCCTGGTTCGCGGCCCGCCCCATTGGCGAGTTCTTCGCTCCGGTGCTCGTCAGCCGCATGCAGCTGTCGCTGATGATCGCGACGGTGCTGGCGACGTTCGTTTCCTTCCTGATCGTCTTCATCGTCGTCCGCCTCATCCTCACGCTCATCCTTCGCCGCGTGCTGGCCGGCAAAGATCCCGACAACCGCAGCGCGGATCGCTTCCTGGGCTTCCTGATGGGTGGGGCCAAAGTGGCGGCTCTCGCCTGGGTCATCGTCTGCGCGCTGTCATTCGTCGAAGACAACGTGAGCATCCAGGGGAAGAAGTTCGGCTTAACCCCGAAGGACTCGTTGGCCTTCACCCTGGCGCGAAAATACAACCTGTTCGAGATGTCACAGTTCAGCGGCGTGGCCGACGTCGTGCGCGTCGCGAACATGCAAGCCGACCCGAAGAAGGCCGGCTCGTTGAAGGGAAACCCCGACTACCAGGCCCTGCTGAAAGACCCCAGGTTCGGCGCTGTGTTCGACACCCCCGCGATGCGAAAAGCCTTCGGAAACGGCGACACCCGGGCACTGCTGCAGAACAACGAAGTCGTGAAGTTGTTGCACGACGAGCTCGCAATGCAGCGCATCTCGCGAATCGCCGAGCTGAGCGAACACTGACCTTGAAGGAAGGATGTGGATCGCCGCGGCGATTCCCTATAGTTGCGCGCGCCCATGGCCACTACGCCGACTCAGAAACGCTGGAGCATCGCGGATTCGCTCGAGACCTACTCGATTCGCCAGTGGGGTGCCGGCTACTTCGGCATCAATGAAAAAGGCAACGTGATGGTGCACCCGGGCGGGCCCGAGACTCCGTCGTTCGATCTGAAAGAGCTCATCGACGAAGTGCGCCGCCGCGGCATCGTGCCGCCCCTGCTGATCAGGTTCACCGACGTGCTGCGCCACCGCGTTCAGCATCTGAATGAGGCCTTCAGAAAGGCCATCAGCGAACACAACTACAAGGGCACCTACAGCGGCGTCTTCCCGATCAAGGTGAACCAGCACCGCTACGTGGTCGAGCAGATCGTCGCCGCCGGCAAGCAGTACGGGTACGGCCTGGAAGCAGGCAGCAAGCCCGAGCTGCTCGCCGTGATGGCACTGCTCGACGACGACGAAGCGCTGATCATCTGCAACGGCTACAAAGACGAGGAGTACGTCGAGACGGCGCTGTATGCGAGCAAGCTCGGCCGCAAGGTCGTGATGGTGGTCGAGAAGCCGACCGAGCTCGCGTTGATCGCCGAAGTCTCGCGCCGCACCGGCATTCGTCCTCGCATCGGCATGCGCGTGCGGCTGTCGTCGCGGGGCGCCGGCAAGTGGGAAGCGTCGGGCGGCGACCGTTCGAAGTTCGGCCTGTCGTCTTCCGAGCTGATGGCGTCGATCAACTTCCTGCGGGAAGCGGGGCTCATCGACACCTTCGACCTGCTGCACTTCCACCTCGGCAGCCAGATTTCCAACATCCGCAACGTGAAGGACGCGCTGCGCGAGGTGGGCCGGTTCTACGTCGAGGTGGCTCGGCTGGGCGCTCCGCTGAAGTACCTGGACGTCGGTGGCGGCCTGGGCGTCGACTACGATGGCTCGCAGACGAACTTCGCGTCGTCGATGAACTACACGACCGAGGAATACGCGAACGACGTGGTGTTCAGCGTGATGGAAGCGTGCGACCTGGCGGGCACTCCGCACCCGATTCTCGTCAGCGAGTCCGGCCGTGCGATTGTCGCGCACCACGCCGTGCTGGTGACCGAAGTGCTGGGCAGCAGCGAATTCGGCGGCGATGGAGCGATCGAGACGCTGCCCGAGGCCTCGCCGCAGGTGGTGAAGAACCTGTTCGCGACGCACCGCGACCTCAGCCGGAAGAACTTGATCGAGGCCTGGCACGACGCGTCGGAATACAAGGAAGAGAGCCTCACCCTCTTCTCTCTGGGCCACCTGTCGCTCGAAGAACGCGTCGTCGCCGAGAACCTGTTCTGGGCCATCTGCCACAAGACGATGCGGCTCGCGCGCGAAGGCGGCGAAGTTCCGGAAGAGCTCGAGGCGCTCGACCGCGCACTGGCCGACACGTACTTCTGCAACTTCTCGGTGTTCCAGTCGCTGCCCGACTCGTGGGCCATCGACCAGCTGTTCCCCGTGATGCCGATTCATCGCCTGAACGAGTGCCCGTCGCGCCGTGGCGTGCTGGCCGACATCACCTGCGACAGCGACGGCAAGATCGAGCACTTCATCGACAAGCGCGAAGTGAAGGATCAGCTCGAGCTGCACCCGTTGAATGACGACGAGTACTACATCGGCATCTTCCTCGTGGGCGCCTACCAGGAAATCTTAGGGGACCTTCACAACCTGTTCGGTGACACGCACGCGGTGCAGGTGTCGCTGGCTCCTGGGGGCGGCTACCTCATCGACCACGTGGTCGAAGGGAACAGCGTCAACGAGGTGCTCGACTACGTCAGCTACAACAAGGACGACCTGGTCGCGAAGATGCGGCGCAACTGCGAACAGGCGCTGCGGCTAGGAAAAATCTCGCTCGACGAGTCGCGGCAGATTCTGCGCGTCTACGAGCTCGGCCTCGCCGGCTACACGTACCTCGAGCGCGAAGTCGACGCGAAGAGCTTCACCGCGCAGAACGGGCAGCTGCGGCTCGTGACGCCCGGTGACCCCCGCCCCGCTGGCACCCCGAAGACGGGCACCTAAGGCGCAGACACCAGCAGGAACCCGCCCGGCAGCTCGCGCACGTTCCGATTCGTTCTCCACCCCGCGATCAACGCTTCCAGCGTCTCGCGCGGAAAGGGCCAGGGGTCGAGCGCCGGGTGCACCAGGGCCACCGCCCCCGAAGCATCCGCACAGGCCGCGTCGAACAGCGGCACCAGCTGCGACGGGTAGC
>JAYUXE010000825.1:0-3834 GCA_043753165.1 Archangiaceae bacterium
GCCGAGCAGCGCAAAGCCCTGGAGCTCGCCTACTTCGAAGGCCTCTCACAGAGTGAGATCGCGACCGCGACTGCCACTCCGCTGGGCACCGTGAAGACGCGCATGCGTTTGGCGATGATCAAGCTCGCCGAAACGCTTCCTAATCCTTGAGGCAGAGCCCCTTCTCACAGCTGTAGCCCCGGGTGCAGGTGTCCGGTGCCGTCACGTCGCATGCGTTCGTGCAGTACGGCGCGCCTTGCGACTTTCCGCAGACGAGCCGCGGCTTGCAGTCGCCGTCCTGCCGGCACGACTCGCCCTGGTCGGCTTTGCCGAACCCGAGGATGAACAGCAGCAGCGACACCAGCGCGGTCGCCAGCGTCAACACCATCATCAGGAACCGCCGCAGCGCCTTGGGCATACCTGGATGCTAACCGAAGGTGGGCCCGATCATTCCTCACGGCCGCTTTGAAGGCCCATCACTCTGCCGGACGTGCAGGTGGACCCACCTCGAGGATCCGGTCGCCTTCCAGCAGCGCGTCGACCACTTCCTGCCCGCGCGTCACCTCGGCAAACGTCGTGTACTTGCCGTCGAGGTGCGGGTGCGGAGCGAGCATCACGAAGAACTGGCTGCCACCCGTGTCCTTGCCACCCAGGGCCATGCCCACCACGCCCCGGTTGAACGGGCGGTGGTTGATCTCGCAACGAATCGTGTAGCCGGGGCCGCCTTCGCCATCGCCGCGCGGGTCGCCGCCCTGGACCACGAAGTCGGGGACGATGCGGTGCCAGGTCAGGTTCTTGAAGAACTTCGATTTGGTCAGCGACAGGAAGTTGGCCGACGTCAGCGGCGCGTCCTGCGTGTACAGCTTCATCTCGAAGTCGCCCTTCTCGGTCTTCACCACCAGCACCGCGTCCTTCGGAATCTCGGGGTTCTTCACCAGGTTCAGCGGCCGTTCGACCCGCGCCGCGACCACCGCAGCGCCCGTCAGCTTCGTCAGCGCCACCGCCGCCGAGTCGCGCACTGTCGCCTGCGGTGACGTGAGCCACTTCTGCAATTCCGGAATCGCCTCCTTCGCGTCCAGCAGCGTGGCCGCCTCTGCCACCGCCGGAGCGACCTCCACCTGGCTGAACCCGCTGCCCACCAGCGTCAAGATCGCGGGAATCGACGCCTTGTCTCCCAGCTTCGCCAGCGCCAGCGCCGCGTTGCTCGCCACCACCGGATCCGAGTGCGTGAGAAACGGCTTGAGGCGATCGGCGGCCGCCGCGTTCTTGTTTTCGCCCAGCGCCGCGATTGCCGCGATTTTCACCTTGTTGTCCGCGTGGGCCAGGTAGGCCGCGACCTCTTCGACGCGCTTCGCCGGATCTTTTGCCGGGTTCTGCGAGAGCTCCGTCAGGCCGAGGGTCAGGCGCTGGGCTTCCGGAATGAGGCCGGCGCCGCAAGTGAGGGTTTCTTTCAGCTCGCCCGTGAGCCGATCGATCGCGGCCGCGAGCCGGCATTCGACGTTCGCGAGGTCCTTCTTGATCTTCGGATCCGTCGCCGTGCCCTGCCCCGCCACCAGCTGGGCCCGCAGCGCGACCAACACCGGCTTGCCGTTCGCGCCCAGGCCCTGTTGGGCGAGGGCGAGCAGCGGCTGCGCCCCACCCGCCGTGTCCCCTTTGATCAGGCGTTCGACGCGGAAGCTCAGGTTCGCCAGTGCGGTGTTCGCAGGACACGCGGCCTTGCAGCGGCCCGAGAGCTTGGCGAGCGCGCGCGCTGCCTCGACCACCACGCGGTAGTCCCCGTCGTCGAGCAGCTTCATCAGCGTCACCGCGTCGATGTCGGTGCCCACGTCGCCCAGCCCCTTCGCGCACGCGCCACGCACATCGGCCGCTTCGTCGGTGGCGCACAGCAACAGCGGGTACCGGGCCGAGGCGTTCTTCGAAGCCGCCAGCGCGTATGCCGCGCCATAGCGAACGGCCGGCGGGTTCTCTTTCTTGATCAGCAAGGTGAGCGCGGTGAACGCGCGCGGCGGCAACGCAGCCGGAGCGAGCAGCCGCGCATTGATGCCCAGCCCAATCGCCGCCCGAGCCTGCGCCTCACCCGGAATCGCGAGCAGATCGATCAACCGTTCGGCCGAAGACAGCGCGCCGACACGGGCGATCGCGTCGATCAGCAGCAGCTTCACCTGCGGGTCCGCTTCCACCGTCTCGAAGCCCACGAGGTCGGTGCTCAGCTTCGTCTTCTGGGCGTCGGTCAACTTCTGCCACGACAGGCCAATCAACCCCGCGGCGAACGCAGCTTCCCGCCGCACCTCGGGGTATTCGTCGGTCAACGCGTTCAAGATCGTGTCGGCGCTCTGGGGATCCTGAATCCGCCCCAGCGCAATCAGCGCCCGCGCCCGGACTTCGGCGAGGTTGTGGCTGCGCGCCAGCGTGTAGAGGCGATTCTCGAGGCCCAGGCTGCGGCGATCTTCGAGGTCGGCGATCTGCGCGAGCTCGGGCGGAACCTTGGGCTCGGCCCTGGTGGACTTCTTCGACGACGTGCATCCGACCGCGACAGCCAGCAAACACAGCACGAGCAAGCGCATAGGGGCGCGCTCGATAGCAGCCTAACCCGTTGACCGCTACCGCCCGCGACCACACAATCGAAACCTCGATGACGTGTCCTTCATGCGGCGAAGTGGTGGCAGACGGCGTGGCAATTTGCCCGAAGTGCGATGCCGTCGTCGACCCTTCTTTTTTCGACAAACCTTCCGCGCCCGCCCCGGCGAAACGGCCTGCGGGAAAAAAGCCTGCGGCCCGCAAACCTCTGGCGACGAACACCGCAGCGGTGCCTCGACGCACCGGCAACACCGGCGTGAAGCCAGCGGTGAAAAAAGACAGGCCTGGTGGGCAGGGCATGCCCGAGGCGCCGCAGCGCATGTTGAAGGAAGCGCCCGAGGTGCGACCAGACTGGCGGGTGAAGGATGAGCCGCGGGTGGCTCCGCCGCGGGCGCCGTCGGGTTACCACATGGTCGACCCCGAGGATTTCTGGGGCGAGGTGAAGGGGTTCATTGCCGAGCTCACCACGGCCGACAAGCTCGCCTTCATCGGGGCCTTCAGCGCGATGATCTCGTGCTTCTTCCCCTGGAAGGACACCATCACCGAAGGCGAGGTGCTGGGGTTGATGAGCCTGGGCGCCGCGGTGTTCGGGGTGACGCTGGTGATCCTGATCGCGATCGTGATTCGCGTGCGGAAGGTGATGCCCGCGCTTCACGCATTGATTCCGTGGCTGATTCAGTTCGGCGGGGCCTGCTTCTGCATCGTCTGGTGCCTCGTCTACATCAAGCTCGCGCTCGACACGACGATGGCCCGGTCGCCCATCGGCAACTTCGAACGCTGGGTCTCGAGCCCTTCAGCGGGCGTGTACATCGCGCTGATGATGTCGGTCGTGATGCTGGGCGGCACGCTGATGGGCCTCAAAGAGAAGCCGCGCTGATGGCGCAGGCGCTTCAGCGGCTCGAAGACGCACTGTCGCGCGTGGTGCTGGGGCAACGCGAAGTGCTCGCGGATCTCGTCACCTGTGTCCTCGCCCGCGGCCACGTGCTGCTGGAAGGGGTTCCGGGCGTCGCAAAGACACTCACCGCCCGATCGATCGCCGCGGCGCTGGGCCTCGGTTTCAAACGTGTGCAGTTCACGCCCGACCTGATGCCCAGTGACGTGCTCGGCACCAGCGTCTTCCGGCCGAACGAAGGCGCGTTCTCGCTGGTACGCGGGCCGATCTTCACCGAGGTGCTGGTCGCCGACGAGATCAACCGCACGCCTCCGAAGACGCAGGCCGCGCTGCTCGAGGCGATGGAAGAACGGCAGGTGTCCATCGACGGTGAGACGCACCGGCTG
>JAYUXE010000826.1:0-3830 GCA_043753165.1 Archangiaceae bacterium
CGCGGTCTTGGTCTACGTGCGAGCCCAGACCTTTTAAGGCGATTCCGAAGAGGCTCAGCTCGGTGGCTGCCCTGATTCGAGCTCTGCCCACCCTAAAGAAACGACTGCTCGGTACGCGGCATGAACGAGCGTCTCATCTGCGAGAACGACCACCTGCCGCCGGAACGTGCTGTTCAATCTGTCCACGGAATCGGATTAGGCGCAGTCGCTCGGAACCTGGGTCGGTGGCGGCTCGGGCTATCCGCGATTATCGACGTGGTATACCGGCAAGATGAACCGTTTCTCCACGCTCACGTTCGTCAAGCTGCTCGCCCTCGTCGCTCTCTCATGTGGGGGTGGAGGCCAAGTCTCGTCTGAAGAGCAGGCGCGTCGCGCCTATGTCGGCCTCGACAAGGCTGTGGGAAAGTCAATGCAGCTCGGCTTCGACGGATTCAGCTCCGCCAGCAGCGCAAACATCTCGCCTCAGACCGCATCGGGAATGAAGAGCGGGACCCTGACCGTCACTGGACAGGTCGATCAGGGCGCCTCCGCCAACAAGGGCATGCGGCTCAAGGTCGACATGGCCGGCTACTCCGATGGTGATGTGACTGTGGATGGTGGCTCGAGCGTGCCCATCACCTACGCCACCATCGACGGGGGCACTCAGCCCACCCTGGATTTGTCGCTCAAGAACATCCCCAACGGCACCTTCACCGGAACCTTGGTCGGCGACTTCGAAATGTCCGGAGGTCTGACGGGTTCGGTGAAGCTCGACCTGTCTATGTCGGGTGCAATTGAGGACGGTGGAAGCGGAAAGGTGCAACGCAAGGCTGGGGGCACCACCGTCACCGGAAAGGCGACCTCGGGCACCGGCGTGTTTCAGGTGAACATCACCCTGTAGCCCGCGAAGGGTCGGGTACACCGTGCACGTCCATCGAACCCTCATGCTGGCCCTTGCAGCGCTCGCCGCCGCCGGCTGCGGAAGCGCAACTCCAGTTCAAGCAAAGTTCGAGGGCTTCAGGCCGGTGGCAGGCGGCCTGTTCGTGGTGCGGTGGACGGACGCGAACGGCAGCGAAATCGCGGGCAGTCGTCAATCGCAGGGAGTCCCCACGGCCGGGGTGATGAACTTCCAGTTCAACCTGCCGACCGGCGCTCCGGTGCGCCTTCAGTATTTCATCGACCAGAACGACAACCGCATTTGGGACGGCCCGGTCGGCACGGGCGAGCCCTCGTGGGATCGCGACGTCAGCCTGCCGGCACCTGTCCACAACCATGACACAATCACCCTGACGGTCGGCTACGGAACGCAGTTCGCCGCTGTTCCCGCCGACTTCAAGGCCCCCTGAATCACGGGCCGGCGTTGATCTCTCTCCACGATCGGCCCTTGAAGCCCAGCGTGCCGCGAAGCAGCTCTTCGTCTGACTGGCTCAAGGCGTCGCAAGTCAGCTGCGCGACCAACTTCACCTGGTACTTCGAGGCAGACGGCAAATCTGCGAGGTCGAAGAACACGTCGTTCGGCCAGCTGACCCGCACCAACTGCGGCGTGTAGCGCTGCTCGAGCCTGGGCAGCGGCATGGTTCCGTCGGCCAGAACGCTGCCGTAGTGCGAGCCCGTCACATCGAGCAGCACGAAGCATTGATTCGGCTCGACCGACAGAAAGGCCTGCCAATAACCGCCGCTGGTCTCGAAGGTCTGCGTCGTCTCTTCGCCCCTGGCCTGCAGCGAGACCACGTGCGGCCCCCGCTTCACCTTCAGCTCGGTGTGCATTCCCGCTTGAAGAACCACCACCGGCCCACCGTCGAGCTGCACCCGAAGCTCAGCGTCACGCGGCGCGAGAAGATGAAGACTGCCCGCGAATAGAAAGTGCTGCACCCCCGCCGTGATCGAGAAGATCAGCGTCAGCCCCACGACGACGGACACCGCCAGGATGAGAATGACCCGTTTGCGCTCGGGCGAAACTGGAAGCGGAGGCGGCTTCGGCCCCGGGTCCGGCTCGCCCGACCGAATCAACCGCGTGCCGGCAAACCCGTCGTGCCACCACACGCCGCTGCGCCCGCGCTTCACCATCAACCAGATGAACCCCAACGGGCCCGTGACCATCAGCAGCGCCATCGACAGCAGCTGCCCGACCGCCCGGCGCACCGCGTGCTTCCAGGTGACCGGGTCGCCCGAGGTGGCCACCACGCGAACCCGGAACAGCCGCTGGCCCACTGTCCCTTCGAGGTACCGCAAGGTCACCACCGGGTACGCGAGCACGCAGGCGAACAGCCCGCCTGTCAGCCACGGCTCGGGAAATCCGAATCGCTCGAGCCGCGCCCCGAGGACGACGCACCCCGCGACGATCGCGAGCAGCTCCATCGCGTGACCCACCACCGAGTCGGACACGACGGAACGGCGGTAGAGCAGCAAGGCGATAGGTCACCGCTCCCGAGCACGCTTCATGCGAGGCCGTGGCTTACCATCGAGTTGCGCGATGCGAAAATCCGGCGACCTACAGCTTCCTCACACGACTCCGCCGCGCTCGATGCCGCTGAACGCGTCTTCCGGAGCCAGCCCGAGCCACGGGTCGCCGGGCGGCATCTGGAACAGCGTCTCGTAGACCCAGTCACTCAGCTCGCGCCAGCTGCCGGTAGGCGACTGGAAGTGATCGTGCACATGCCGGTGAAGCACGTGCATGTTGCGCGCGGTGTCTTCGGCGACGACGCGCTCGAGTGAGCTCAACGCGCGCAGCAGCGGCATCTCGACCCGCAGCTTGGTCATCGCACGCGCGCCTGCTTCTTCGGCGGTGGGCAGCTTGCGTTCGAGCAGCTGCGGGCTGCTGCCGACCTCGACGGGGCCCGCGAGCTTTTTCCAATCGGTCGTCGCGCGCTCGAGCTTCGACGGGTCGCGCTCGGATGGCAGCCGCACGGCTTTGCCCCAACGCTCGAGCAGCGCAGTGCGCCGGCGCGCGTGTGCGTGGGCCAACGCGGCAGAGGCGTCGGGAAGGGCCTCCACATGTTTGGCGAGCGTCCGCGCGAAGCGAAGCGCCTCGAGGAACGCGTGAGGCGCGTGCAGGCCGGGGATGACATCGACGGGGCGGCCGCGCGAATCCAGAACGAGATGCGCGCTGTTGCCGGTGATGGTTCGGGTCAGCGTGCGCCCGTTGCCGAAGTCGACGCGCACGACGGGCACGGGGCGGACGGAGTGCCAGTGAAGAACGAAGTTCGCGCGCAGCTCTTTGGAAACGGCGGGGTGCGGATAGAGCGTGGTGCGGAAGAAGCGGCTGTTCGCGCACGACAGCTCGTCGTCGAGGCGGCCGAGCAGCTGCAGCGAGAGAATCGGGCGGCCCGTCTTCTTCGCTTCGGCGAGCGCGAGGTCGAAGTCGGTGAACCAATACAGCAGCGAGTGCCGGGCGTCCTTCTGTGCGCAGAGCACATCGAGAGCGGCGTCATCGTGCGCGTCGTCCTGTTCGAGGAAACGGCGAAGTCCTTCAGGGCCCAGCGATCGGAGGTTCGAGGTCATGCCCAAACGGTAAACAGCGCGCGTCGAGCGAATTGTAAGGGTCGTGCAAAAGCTATTCGCCGAAGCGATAGCCGGTGCCGCGAACGGACGTGACGATCTTCGGCTCGGAGGCCACGCGTTCGATCTTCTTCCGCAGGCCGGCGATGGCGACGTCGACGGTGCGCGTCTCCATCTGCGGCGAGAGGCCCCAGACGTGCTGCAGCAGCTCGGCGCGGGACACGGCGCGTTCGCGATGCGTGTGAAGCCACCGCAAAACGCCGACCTCGCGCGCGGTGAGCTGGATGCGGGTCTTGCCGCGTGAGGCGACGTGCGCTCCCAAATCGATGGAGCAGCCGTCGACCTCGAGCACT
>JAYUXE010000827.1:0-3829 GCA_043753165.1 Archangiaceae bacterium
CCAGGCCCTTCGCCTCGCCCTGCTTCGGCCACGCATTGCTCACATTCGCCGTCACCGTGTTGCCCGAGAACCAGGTGGCGTACGGCGTCAGGTCGAGCAGGGGTCAACGTCATCGTCGTCAGCGTTGCCGCGCTCACCGTGATCAGGTTGGTGCCCGTCACGCCGTTCAAAAACGCCGTCACCGTCACCTGCCCCGCCGCGATCGGGCGGAAGAGGCCGTAGTACGAGACCGAGCCGATGTTGTTCGCGCCCGAGCTCCACGACACCAGCGACGTCAGGTCTTCCGTCGTGTTGTCGCTGTAGATGCCCGTCGCCTGCAGGTAGGTGTCGTAGCCCACCGGCAGCTTCGGGCTGAACGGCGTGACCTGAATCGTCTGCAGCGTCGACGACGTTGCCGTCGAGCACCTGCGTCGCGACGAACGGAAGGCTGCTGCCGATGGGCAAGGCCGCCGCCGCGGGCGAAAGGCTCAGCGTCTTCTGAAGCACCGCGCCGCCCCCTGCGCCCCCCGAGCCGCCGGCTTGAAACAGCCCGTGGTGGCCAGGCGAAGCGAGACCATTGCGATCCAAACGGTGTTGCGCGTTTTCATGGCGAGGCCGCACCGCAAGCTGCATGCCCCCGCGGTTTTTCGAGCAGCCACAGTGCGTTAGCCGACACGTCCGCGGATCCCCCACCCCGGCTTTCTGCGGCTGATAAAAAAGTGCCGTTAACCCACGAGCGGCTCGCCCGCGCGGCCCACCGTGCAATCGGCTGCTTCTCTCATCACGAAACTGAACTAGAGTGTCGGCGCGCCTTTCGGAGGCGCCACGCCCGTGGCTGACGATCAACAGCGGTTTGGAAAATACGTCCTGATCTCCAAGCTCGCTGCTGGCGGGATGGCGGTCACCTACCGTGCGAAGATGACGGCGGCCGCAGGCCTGACCAAAGATGTCGTCATCAAGAAGATCCACCCGCATCTCGCCGAAGAAGAAGACTTCATCGAGATGTTCGTGCGCGAGGCCAAGCTCGCCGCCTCGCTGACCCACGGCAACATCGCCCAGGTGTTCGACTTCGGAAAAACCGAAGGCGACTACTTCCTCGCGATGGAGCTCGTGCACGGCCAGGCGCTTTCCCGCGTCATCCGCCGCGCCTCCGACCACGACATTCCGTTTCTGCCGATTCCGATCGCGCTGCAGATTGTCTGCCGCATGTGCGATGGCCTCAACTACGCGCACACCCGCAAGGACGAGAACGGACAGCTGCTGAACCTGGTGCACCGCGACGTCTCACCGGAAAACCTGCTGATCTCGTACGAGGGTGAAGTGAAGGTCGTCGACTTCGGCATCGCCAAGTCGAACACCGGCGGCAAGCAGACCGAGACGGGCATGGTGAAGGGCAAGTACCCGTACTTCTCGCCCGAGCAGGCGCAGGCGGTGCGCGACCTCGACGCCCGCAGCGACGTCTACGCGGTGGGCGTGGTGCTGTTCGAGATGCTCTGCGGCCGCCGCCCGTTCGAAGGCGAGTTCGTCGCCGTGCTGACGCAGCTGGCCGAAGGCAACATTCCGAAGCCGCGGTCGTTCAACCCCGAGATTCCGCAGGCGCTCGAGCTGGCGATGTTGAAGGCGCTCGCGACGAAGCGAGACGAGCGCTACCAGTCGGCCCGCGAGCTCGGGCAGGCGCTGGCCGAGGTGCTTCACTCGCGCTACCCGGGCTCGACCAGCAACGACATCTCGATGTTGCTCGCCTCGCTGTTCCGCGACGAGCTCGAGGCCGAGGGCCAGGCGCCCTACGTTCCCGAAGAATTCACCACGCTGCTGACGAAGCTGAAGCAGCCCGGCTACGGGGCAGCGCGCCGCGCCCGCCTCGGCCAGAAGCCCGAATCGAAGGCGACGCCGAAGCCGCTGTCGACGCCAGCCCCGAAGTCCGCCACGCCCGCGCGCGGCCGTTCGACGACGGACTCGGTGAAGGTGCCGACGGGCAGCACGAAGATTCCCACGGGCTCGACCCGCGTTCCGGCCAACTCGCACGGGGGCTACCGGCCGCGCAGCATGGCGCCCGAGCAGCAGGCGCAGGGGGATGCCGAGGCCGAGAAGACGCCGCCGACCGGCACGAAGCTCGAGCCGATCGAGCAGGAAACGCTGCTGCGGGCGAAGGCGGCCAGGGTCGCAAAGGCACGTTCGGGCGTTCACAACACCCAGGGGTCGGATGACACGGTGCCGCCCGAGCCGCGGCGGATGACGTCGGAATCGAGGCGGCCTTCTGCTCCGCTGAGCCTCGACAACGCCGAGCTGCGCGAGAAACGGCAGCGGTTCGTCGTCACCATCGGTGGCGTCGGCGCCGGCCTTTCCGTTCTGCTCGTCGTCGGCGTCCTCATCTTCGGGCCCAGCAGCAAGAAGGAAGACGAGACGCTGGTGAACGCGAACACGCCGCTGTGGATCAACACGATTCCCTCGGGCGCCACCGTGAAGGTCGACAACCGCGACCTGGGCCCGAGCCCGGTGAAGACCGCGGTGACGACGGGTCCGCACACCATCCTCATCACGCTCACCGGTTACCGGCCGTGGTCGAAGCGGCTGACCGCGACGAAAGAAGTCATCAACCTGAGCGCGAAGCTCGACCCCGAGGTCGAGGTCGTGGTGCCGCCGCCGGTCGAAGTGAAGGACGCCGGGGGCCCGGAAATCGTCGAGATGCAAGATCGCCTCGTCACCTCGGCCGAGAAGTACAACGTGAGCTGGCCGCTGCGGCAGTTCAACCTGCGCCCGGCGTACAACGCGCTGCCGTTGGACAAGTACGAGCCGCTGATCGTCGACCTCACCCCGGGCACGGGCTACCAGGTGTTCACGGAAGGCAGCTATTCGCTCGCGCCTGGCAGGTCGACCTCGACGGTCATGTACTACCTCGAAGGCGAAATGCCCGAAGGCAAGCGGGTGGGCTTCCTCAACGGCCAGTCAAAGGCGATCAAGGGTGCGACGCGGATCTTCATCTTCGCGCTCGACGATGACGCGTCCGACAACAAGGGCACGATGACGATCACCTTCCGAATCTCGAATCTCATCGCGCCCCGGCCGTACACCTTCGACGCCGAGAAGCACGCGATCGTCCCCCAGCCCGATAACCGCTTCAAGGTGACGAAGCTCAACCCCGAGTCGAAGTACCTGCTGACCATTCGAAACGACGAGGCGGTCACCGGAGGCCGGGGCAAGAAGGGCAGCGTCGCCTACGCCCTGTGCATCGAAAATCCCGAGAAGCCGAAGGCGATGACCGTGACCCAGCGGCTGCTCGAAGTCGGCAAGCGCCACAAGGTGACCGACACGGACAGCCTCACCTGCCTCTTCCCCGACCTGAATCCGGACGACAACTCGGGCAACCTCGAGGTCGACATCGTCGACATGGACCTGTTGACGCCCGAAGAGCTGAAAGCGGCCGAGAAGTAATCAGTCGCCGCCGAGCGCTTCTCGCGCATCGGCTTTGAAACCTGCCGTCAGCACGGTGCCGGTGTCGATCAACGGGCGCCGCACATGACCCGGGTTCTTCGCGAGGTGCTCCACCAGCTCGGCGTCCGTCAGCGACGCCGTTTCGGCGCGGCGTTTGGGACCCACGAGCTCGCGAATGCCGCCGAGGCGCTTCGCGAGCGCCTTCAGCTCAGCGGGTGTCAGCGGTTGCTTCGTCAGCTCCCGCTCGACCACCGTGTGCTTCTTGAGCGCGAGAAACTCCCGCGCCTTGTCGCAGCTGGTTCAACCCTTCTTGAAGTAGTGAATCGTCGCCACGGTCATTCCTGGGTGACTTTGAGGCCGGGCGCCGTCTTGAAGCCCCACGCCTTCAGAATCTCGACGGCGTCGACGAACTTCGCGT
>JAYUXE010000828.1:0-8766 GCA_043753165.1 Archangiaceae bacterium
GACGTTGACGAGCGCCGAGCCCAGCGCTCCGACCAGCGAGAGCGAGAACGCAAGCCACGGCGGCCAGACCAGCGCCGCAGCGAGCACGAACGTGTGGCCCGACACACCCAGCGGCTGAATGAAGGTGAACGCGAGCAGGAAGACGACAAAGCCCAGCGGCCCAAACCCGCGCACGCGGTCTGCCGTTCGTTCGAGCGAAAAATCGTCGAACGCTCCCGAGAGCACCAACGCCGCGATCAACCCGAGCACCGCGACGACGGCTGCGATGCGGCCGGCGTGGCGCGGCAGCGTCACAGCTCGAGCAGCTTCATCTTGTTCTTCGCCGCCTTTGCGAGCTTGCCCTTGCCTTTACTGGCCAGCAGCTCGAGCACCTCGGCGCCGATGCCCTTCAAATCGAACTGCGGCTTCTCGGCAAAGTGCACGCCCAGGTAGTAGCGCGCCTCGTCGGTGAGCTTCTTGTCCTTGTTGATCGCCTCGGCGACCTTGAAGCCTTCGACATGCAAGCGCTCGAGCACCAACAACACGCCATCGCGCTTGCGGGCGCTGGGGTGCAAATCGAGCGCGTGGTGCTGCAGGCGCTGGAGCACGGCGCCGAATCGATCATCCGGCCGGGCGAGGGATGACCTGCCGAGCAGCTCTGAAATCGCTTCGGCGCGCGCGGGGTCCTTCTTGCCGATGGCCTTCGCGCGCTCGCGCAGCACCTGGGCCCATGCTTCGGGGTCGGCGTTTCGCACGGGCTCGAGCTGCCGGCGCGCGATCGCCAGCGACTCACCCAGCTGCGTGGACCCGGCCTCGAGCAGCCGCTTCACGTCCTTCTTCGACAGCTTTGCCGCCACCGGGTTGAGCAGCTCGGACAACACCTGCGCCCCGACTTCGTCCACCGCGTCGACCAGCGCGTCGACCAGCAGACCTTCGGCGTTCTTCAGGCTGGCAATCACCTTCGCGGCCGCCTCGGCCTTCGCGCGGTTGTTGGACGAGGCAACGGGCAGCAGCGTCTTCGCGGCGAGCTTGCTATCGGGGGCCAGCGACCCGAGCCGTTCGATCGCCCAGAGCCCGACCTCGTTGTCGGGGCTGCCGACGAGCTCGGCCAGCTCTTCGGAAAACTCGGGGCCGAACTTCAGCACCGTCAGTGTCTCGCGCGCAGAACGCAGCACGAGCCCGTCGTTGTCGTTGAGCAGATCCATCAGCTTGCGCACTGCTTTCTTCGACGTGCCCTGGCTCTGCGCGAACCGCAAGCTGGTGATGGCCTCAGTGCGAACCGCGGTCGGCCACTTCGCCGGGAGATAGCCGAGCAGCGTGTCGACGCTGTCTTCGAGCTCGAGGAAGCCGAGAATCTTGATCGCTCCGCGCAGGGCGAGCTCGTCGTCGGGGGTGCGCTTCTTGTCGAGGAACTTCTCGATCTGCGTTCGCATCACCTTGCGTTCGCCGGCACCCATCGTCTTCGACTCGGCCCGGGCCGACAGCGCGACCTTGTTGATGTGGTCCCACCCCTGCCCCTTCATACCTTCGAGGGCCAGCTCGAGGCTCTGGCGTCCGCCGACCGCGGGCAGAAGCTGCGAGAGCAGCGTGCGTTGCTCGGGGGTGGCGGTCTCGAGGCGCGAACGGATTTCCCCCAGCGCGTTCTCGCCGAAGTCGGCGATGGCTTTCACGGCCATCGAAGACAGCGACTTGCGAAAGACGGCGTCGAGCAGCACGGGTAGCGCCTTCGGTGAGCCGATGCGGCCGAGCGCTTCGACGGCAGCCTCGGCGAACGCGTCGACGGGGTCCTTCGCCATCGCGATCAGCTGGGCGACGACGGTCGGGTCTTTCACCATGAGCTCGCCCAGCACCACGGCGGCGGCGATGCGTTTGCGCGGCGATTCGTCCTCGAGCAGCCCGGCGATGCGCTTCAGGGGGTCCATGTTCCACATTTATCAGTGGTAGACGGGCGCATGCGCTCGATCGTCCTCGTTGCGGCCGTGGTCTGCAGTGGTTGTGTCACCCAGTCGACCTTTGATGCCTTGAAGGCCCAGCACGACGAAACGGTCGACCAGTTGACCGAGCGAAACAAGCAGCTGGGCATGGCCGAGGCAAAAATTGGCGACCTCGATCGCACCGGCAAGAGCCTCGAAGCGGCGCTGGTCGACGAGAAGGAAAAAGTCGCCGACGCAAACCAGCGCATCGCGCGGCTGATGGCCGAGATGGCGTCGGCGAGCAAGGACAAGAACAAGATGCAGGCGTCGATCGAAGAGATGACGATCGCGATCAGCGATCTCGAGAAGCGGCGCGCGGCAGCGGAAGCGCGGGTGAACGAATTCAAATCGCTGCTGGCGAAGTTCAAGTCGCTCATCGACGCGGGCAAGCTGAAGGTCCGCATCGTCGATGGCCGCATGGTGGTGGTGCTGGCGACCGACATTCTCTTCAGCTCGGGCAGCGCGAACCTGTCGAAGGACGGCAAGGTGGCGCTGGCCGAGGTCGCGCAGGTGCTCGCGTCGATTCCCAAGCGCAGCTTTCAGGTCGAAGGACACACGGACAACGTGCCCATCGCGACCGCGCAGTACCCGAGCAACTGGGAGCTCGCCTCGTCGCGCGCGATCAACGTGCTCAAGTCGATGGTCGAGTCGGGCCTGCCGACGGGCCGCGTATCGGCCGCGTCGTTCGGGGACTCGCGGCCGACGGCGCCCAACGACACGCCCGAAGGCAAGGCGCAGAACCGGCGCATCGAAATCATCATCGTCCCCGACCTGTCGGGCCTGCCGGGCTTCGAAGAGCTGCAGAAAATCAGCTGAAGCCGTTGATCAACGCCTTCAAATCGTCCGCGTCGGCGACGTGGCGGCGCGAGCAGAACTGGCATGTGGCGGCGGCTTCGCCCTGCGTGGTCAGCATGTCCTGAAGCTCGGCCTTGCCCATCGCCGACAGCGCGACGAGCACGCGGTCTTTCGAGCATTTGCAGCGCCACGCGACGGGCGTTTCCGACATCGGCTCGAAGCCGGGCAGCATCGAGGCGAGCAACGCTTCTGCTTCGACGCCCAGCTTGCCCTTCACGTGGCGTTCGAGCTCATCCGAGAGGTTGGCGCCGATGCGTTCGAGCTCGGTGAGGTTGCCGTGGGGCAGCGCTTGAATGAGCACTCCGGCGACGACGCCCAGGGGCTCTTCGCCGCTGCGTTCGACAGCGAGGGCAACCTTGCTCTGCACCTGCTCGCTGGTGGTGAAGTAGCGCTCGAGGTCTCGCGCGGGGTCCATCGCATCGAGCTCGATGGAAGACCGATAGAAGTCGCCGTCGCCCACATCCTTGAGCACCGAGAAGAAGCCTTTGTTGCCGAGCGCGGGACGCCAGCGCATCGGGCCGCGGTTTCCTTCGACATCGAGGTACGGATTCTTCACGTAGCCGCGAATGCTGCCGTCGGCGCCGGCGTCGACGAACATGCCGCGCAGGGGGCCATCGCATTCCAGCTGAAGGTTGATGCGCGATTGGTCTTTCTGTAGGGACACCAGCAGCGCGCCGGCCGCCATCGCCTGGCCGAGCAGCATCGCCGACATGTCGTGCAGCCCGTGCATCTTCTGACCTTCGCGCGCGGTGCCAGTGACAACGGCGACCGAAGCGGTGAGACCCTGGTCATTGCAGATGGCGCGAAGGCGCTTGTCGGTCACTGGCAGTACCCTGACGGTTGGCAGGTTCCCGAAGCGCAGCCGGCGACGAGGCAGTTGGGCCAGCAGAAGCCGAGGGGAAGGATTCCGGCGTCGGCGCTGATGCGAAGTGAACGGCAGACGTAGCCGGTGCGGCAGGTGCTCTTGCCCTGAAGGGGACCCGTGCAGGTCTGCGCGCAGGCGCCAAGCGTACCGACGGCGATGCACACCGACCCACCGTCGGCGCTGCAGTGGCTGCTGTCGTCGCACGGCGCGCTGCAGTAGCCGCCGGTGAAAGCGGTGGGGCCTCCATCGGGCAGCGTGTCGGAAAGGCAGACCCCATCGTCGGGCGGGTTCTGGCAGGTGCTGTCGAGGTTGCACGCGAGGCCGACCTTGTCGGACGGAGGCCCGGCGTCGAACGCGGGCAGCGGCTTCACCCAGCAGGCCGCCTCGGTGGCGCTCACGGTGTAGCAGTCGTAGCCGTCGCGGCATTCTTCGGCGCCATTGCAGCGCGCCCAGCAAACGGAGTCGTTCTCGCCGTAGCCGCCCTGCGGGCCGATGCAAAGAGCCGCGGCCGGGCATTCGGCGTCGGTGGCGCAGATGCGGGTGCAGTAACCGCCCCGGTACTCGGTGGACCCGTTGCTGAACTTCTTCTTGCAGACGTGGTTGGCGCCCAGTTGCGCGCACTGGTCATCCGACGTGCAAGGGGTTCCGACCTGGCCGGCGCCACCGTCGACGGAAGCACAGACGCCACCGTTGCAGGCCTGCCCGGCGCCGCACGACTTGCAGATGTTGCCGTCGACGCCGCAGTTGGTCGCGCTGCCGGCGCTGATGCAGACGGAAGAAGACGAGGTGCCGCTGCAGCAGCCGCCGCACTTGCCGGGCCCGCACACGTTGCTGCCGCCATCGGAAGGGCCGCCGCAGGTGAAGCCGACGCAGGCGCGGTTGCCGCAGTTGTTGCACTCGGCGCCGCCCTGGCCACACGTGGCGACCTGGGCGTTGTTGGGGCTCGTGATGCACTTGCCGCCCGAGCAGCAGCCGCTGCAGGTCGACGGGCTGCACGTCCCCGAGCCGGTAGCGCCCGTGCTGCCGCAAGAAGGAGCGACGGCGACCAGGAAGCCGGCCGCCAGGCCGAGAACAAGCGAAGGAAAGAAGTGTCGAGGTGTCATCGGGGACGAATTCACGAATCCCGGCCAGCCGCAGGGAAAGCTTGTCACAAGTCGGCAAAAGAAAAGCGGGCGGCCCATTTGGGAGCCGCCCGCCTGAATTCTTCAGTCGGCCGGAAAAACCCGGCCAACCCTTAACCGCGAAACCTTACTGGCACAACCCGGTGGTGGCGTTGCACGCCGGGCCGCCCGCAGGGCAGCTCTGGCCGGGGTTGTTGCAGTTCGGCTGGCAGGTGCCGTTCGCCGGGTTGTTGCAGACGTAGCCGGTGCGGCACGCCGAACGGACGCCGGCGTCGGGGAACGTGCACTCGTGCTGGCAGAGGTAGATGACCGACGGGCCCGTGTTGGGGTTCGATCCACCCGACGAGGTCGAGAAGATGAAGCCGTTGCAAGCGCCGTTGATGCCGCACCAGTTGTCATCGAGCGCCGTGTTGCACTGAGCGCCGCACTGGCCGCCGGTGTAGCCGCTGGGGCCGCCGTCCGCGATCGTCGGCGCGAAACAGAAGCCGAACGGCAGAGGAAGCTGCGGGGGGCACTGCTGGTCCGTCGTGCACGGGCCGCCAGCGCCGGCATCGACGCCCGCGCCAGACTCGAAGGTCACATCGCCACCGTCGGCCGAGGACGGGTAGCAGGCGTTGGTGGTCGACGTGTACTGGTAGCACTTGTAACCGGCGCGGCAGGGCGTGGTGTTGCAGCCCGGCAGGCAGATGTTGTCGATTTCGCCGTACGGACCGTCGTTGTAGTCGCAGAAGTTACCGGTGCCGCAGCTGTTGGCGGTGCGCGGGTCGCAGCGACGCGTGCACATGCCGCCCGGGTACGGGTTGGCCGTCGGGTTCATGATCTTCTTGCAGAAGGCTTTGTAGCCGGCCGTCGCTTCGGTCGCCGAGATGGCAACGCCCGTGCAGTCGGTGTCGGCAGTGCACGCCGCGCCGAGCGCGCCGGCCTGAACACCGCCACCCGCGCCGCCACCCGAACCACCACCCGTGCCGCCACCCGAGCAAACGCCCGTGGTGCAGAGCTGACCCGTCTGGCAGGGCGCGCAGGCCGCAGCGTTGAAGCCGCAGTTGCTGGGGCTCTGGAACTGGGTCGAGATGCACTGGTTACCCGAGCAGCAGCCGCTGGGGCACGGGGTCGTGCCGCACATGCCGCTGCCGCCGGTGCCGCCGCCCGTACCACCGGGAGGAACGCACGCGCCGTTCTGGCAGATGTTGGCGCCCATGCAGGCCACGCAGGCGAGGCCGTTGTTGCCGCAGGCGTTCTTGCTGCCGCCCGTGACGCACGCGCCAGTCGCCGTATCGCGGCAACCGCCGCCGGCGCACGTTCCGCCCGTGCAGGCCTTCGTGGTCATGTCGCAGGTTCCGCCGGTGGCCATGCAGTCGTTGCACACCGCTCCTTCCTTGCCGCACGCGGTGTTGCTCAGCGCGGTCTGGCAGGCGCCGCCCTTCACGCAGGTCAGGCAGGTGGTGTCCTTGCAGACCTTACCGACGCAGGTCGCCGGAGCCGCGCACGAGCCGCAGGTCGCGCCGTTGACGCCGCACGCAGTGTTCGCCGAACCCATCTGGCAGGCGCCCGCCGCATCACAGCAGCCGGCGCAGGTCTGAGCGCAGGTCTGGGTGACCATGCCGCCGCCGGTGCCCGTGCCGCCGCCGGTGCCCGTGCCGCCGCCCGTGCCCGTGCCGCCGCCCGTGGCGCCTGAGCCGCCACCCGTGGCGCCCGAGCCGCCGCCCGTGCCCGTCGTGCCAGAGCACTTGAAGGCCGCAGCGTTGCACACGCTGCCAGCGGTCTTCGTGCAGTCAACGCACGACAGGCCCGCGGTGCCGCAGGTGGTGTTGTTGGTATTGGTGGTGGTGACGCACTTGTCGCCGTTACAACAGCCCGTCAGACAGTTCGACGGACCACAGGTTGTGAGGCCACTTCCACACGAGGGGACAACCGAAACCATGAAACCGAGAACCGCGCCGAGCGCGAGCGCCTTTAAGGTGAGTTGACTCATAATATTTTCCAGTGAAGCGTCACCCCGGGCGGTGACGAAAGTGTTTGAAACTGAATGTCCCCTCTGCGCGGCGGACACTCTTCGATCACAGTGTGTGTGTCAACACGACAGGAGCGAAGCCGGCCTTCCGCGCTCGTTTTCCAGCGGGCGACAACGTCGCCGCCCGCCATCGGCCTATTTTAGATTCTAGGTTGGATCAGAACGGAATGTCATCTGCTTGCCCGGGAGGCGGCGCCATGTCGTCACCTGGCGGCGGCCCGTAGTTCGCGGGCTGCTGCGGGTGCTGCGGCGAGCCGCTGGTGTTGGCGCCCGCGGCGGGAGCGCCCGCCCCTTCTGGACGCGCGCCGATGAAGGTCACGTTGGTCGCGACAATCTCGGTCGAGTACTGCTTCTTCCCTTCGGTGTTGGTCCACTCACGGGTCTGCAGGCGGCCTTCGACGAAAGCCTGACGGCCCTTCTTCAGGTACTCGCCGCAGAGCTCGGCCAGCTTTCCCCAGACGACGATGCGGTGCCATTCGGTGCGTTCCTGCTGCTGCCCGTTTTTGTCCTTCCAGCTCTCGTTGGTGGCGATCGAGAAGTTCGCGACGGCCGAGCCGCCCGTCGTGAAGCGGACCTCGGGATCGCGGCCCAGATTTCCCATCACCAACACCTTGTTCAAGCTTCCAGCCATGTGCGTCACCTTTGTTTTGTAAGGCCGTCCCACCACGGGGCGGCAGCGTTTGAGTGCGGCGATCGACGCTATAGCAGCAGGGGCTGACATGTTGCGTCCGAAGCCGAGTTCTCGGGCTGGAAAGCGTGCCGAACTAGCGGCGTTTTTCGCCGATGGGACGCAGCGCGAAGATCAACGCGAACAACGCCAGCAGCGCTTCCGCAGGAATCGATTCGCAGCTGCCGGTCTTGCCCGCGGACGCGAAGGCCGGCCCCGCCCAGACCACGACAACCGTGGCGGCGGCGTGGAGCATCGAGAGTCCACTTCGAGAAACAGGCATGGCGCGTCGGGGTGGAATTGCACGCCATGCGCCATGCCGCTCACAAAGCAATGCCGAGGGGTTGAACCGCAACGGCACCACAAAAACCTGACGCTACCGGCAGCTCAGCTCGACCGTGCCCGACTTGCCGACGCTGTTGGTCCAGGCCGCGGTCGACGAGCCGTCGAGGGTGACGGTGACGGCTTTGCCATGCGTTCCGGTGTGGATGATGACGCCGCCCGAGGCGGGACACGCGGCCGCGCACTTCTGAAAGTGTTCGACCTGGGTCGTGCTGGTCGCGGTGCGGCTTCCATTCCACGACGTCGACCACTGCCCATTCAACGTCACGCAGGCGGCCGCCGAGTCGCGCACGAGCACGTAGGTGCCAATGCGTTCGCCAGAGTTGCTCTTCTTGCCCGTGCCCTTGCTCTTCGTGGTGATGCTCGCAGTCTCGAGCCCGGCCGCGGTCCTCGAGTAGAGCGAGACGACCGAGAGGTCGAGCGTGCCACCGTTGACGGTGAGTCCCGTGCCTTCGGCATCGACCTTGATCACGCCGCCGGGCTGGTGCGTGTACGTGACCTTCATCGTGCCGCTCACCTTGAGCAGGCCGTAACGGCCCGTGCAGTCGACCATCACATAGGTGACGACGTTCAGCGCCTGGGTGACGGTGGCGCAGCCGTTCGAGACGCCGCCCTTCATCTTCACACTGGCAGTGGTGGCGAGCTCTTCGTCGGTGGAAGCCGACGGGAAGCCGGTGACGCCATCCGCGGCGGCCGACACGAGCGCCGATTCGGAAGACGTGCTGGAGCTGGTCTCAACCGCGTCGTCGGCTTCATCGGCGTCTGATTCGCTACGGCCGCAGGCGACGAGAGAGAAGAGGACGGCGGTCAGAATCAGGTTTCGAAGGGTCATGAAGAATTAACCCGCACCGGTAAATCTGGTTTCCAGAAGCTCAAAACACCGGGCCGACCGATGTGAAGACAATCCCCACATGCCCATCGCGCGCACTGGCAATCTCCCTCCGGTCGCTCCC
>JAYUXE010000829.1:0-3819 GCA_043753165.1 Archangiaceae bacterium
TGCAGTGAGACCGCCCGCGGGCCTTCGCGCGTCACGCTGGCGTAGGCGATGGTCTGGTTGTCGGCCGACCAGTCGGGATGATCCGTCGCGCGATTCATCGTGCCGGTGTTGGCGATGCTCTCGACCAGCGCTCCGGTCGTGCCGTCCATCACGCGCAGGTTGAAGTCCGTGCCGCGGTCATCGACGCCGACGAAGCGCGTCGCGTCGGCATTCCACGAAGCGAAGAAGCTCTTGTTGGGCGCCGGAAACGCGGTGGTGGTCGTCTTCGTCGCGACATCGACGATCGCGATGCGGCCGTCGGTGGACCCTTCGGCCTCGACCACCATCTTCCTGCCGTCGCGCGACAACGCGTGACAACCGACACAGCCGTTGGGGTTGTTGGCGATCGAGGCGTCGACGAACTTCACCGCCTGGGTCTGGGTCGGCGACGCGAAGTCGAACCGCATGATCGATTTGGCGGTGGTCGACCAGTAGTAGAGGCCGCCCTGAATTTCGTCCTGCGAGAACGCGATGTTCAGCGGCGCCGACTCACCGACCTCGGCGCCCGTGTCGTCGGTGCCCTTCAGCTTCAACGTCACTCCTGCGCCACCGCGGTTCGCCAGGGCCAGCGCGCGCCACGCCGCCGGGTCGGGCAGGTAGATGCAGCCGCCGTTCACCGGGGTGGTGCAGCGCAGGTAGATGACGACGTCGGTGAAGAGGCCCTTCAAGGAAAGCTCGAACACCGTGTTCCCGTTGCCGGGCAGGAAGTGCACCTCGAGCTTTCCGAGGTTCGGAGGAATCAGCGCGCCCTCGTTCGGGTAGACGAGCTCGGGGCTGCGGCTGGCGACGGGCGTCTTGCTGAAGACCATCGCGGGGTCGGTGGGCAGGTTCATCGAAGCGGGATCGCGAATCACCTTCTTCAGCGAGACCGTCACCGGCGTGCTGCCCTTCACCGTCTTGTACGTCGCGCTGATCGCCGTCTTGCCGCCGCGCTCGATGGTCGACTTGAAGGCCTTGCCGGTGAAGCTGCCCAGCGAGGCGTCGTCGAGCGCGAACTTCGCCGTCGCGGTGACGTCTTCGGTGCGCCCGCCGGCGTAGTTGGCGATCGCTTTGTAGTCGGCCATCGCCGCAGTGACGCCGTCGGTCGAGTACGTCGCATCTGCCGGGGTCACCGTGATGCTCAGCGGCGCGCTCGCGTTTCCGCCACCCGCCCCACCGGCTCCGCCGTCGCCACCTCCGATTCCTGCATCACCGGTGGGCGAAGGGTTGCCGCACTGGCAACCGGCGAACGAAAGGGCAACGACGGCGATGAGTGTGCGCGTAAACATGGCGCCCACCTTACTGCCGCAACGCCGCAACGAAAGGGCGCCGCCGTCGTACTTTTGCCTACCGCACGCTGGGCGGAATCGCGGGAGCGATCGACGGTGGCTGCAACGGCAGCCGATCGGCTGCGTCGATGAACTCGACCCGATTGCCCCCGCGCGCCATCGCCGCGTTCAGCCCGTCGGTGGCCTGGCGCACGAGATCCGAGAAGCCGTACTCGTGGCCGGGGGCTCCGGCGGCGACGCCGGCCGAGATGGTCGGGTTCAAAATCTGCTCACCGCGCTGCAGCGTCGCCTTCGAGACGCGCTCGCAGATGCGGCGCGCCACGATCAACGAGCCCGCGAGATCCGTGTGCGGCATCAGCAACACCACGCGATCCGGCGCCTGCTGCACCGGAAAGTCGGTGTCGCGAAGAGATCGACGAATCGCCAACGACAGCCCGCCCATCAGCTGGCCACGCAGCTCTTCGTCGACCTTCACCGGCAGCGGGTCGAACGCGATCAACGCGAGCGCCAGCGGGAAGCCGTAGCGGCGGGCGCGCTTCACCTCGACGAACAGCACCTCTTTGAAATGGGCGAACGTGTAGAAGTTCGTCATCGGGTCGAGAATTCCTTCGCCCGGGCGCATCGTCGGCAGCGGATCTTCGCCAGTTGCGTCGCGGTGCAGCTGCAGCTCGGCGAGGCGAACGCGCAGGTCGTTGGGGGAAATCGGCAGCGGCAGCACCGCGTCGGCGAACGGGGCCTTGAAGCCCTTGCTCTGGGCCGCCATCAGCAGCGCCCGCGGCCTCGCGTTTCGCACCGCCCGCGACAGCCGCGACGGCGACGCCAGCGACGGGCCGAGCACGACCACGTCCTCTTTATCCAGCTGTTCCACGTCGCGGGCAGCCGACACCTTGAGGCCGGCCTTCTTGAGCCCGGCGACGATGGACTTCCAGCGCGGTTCTTTCGGTTCGATGACGGCGGCGAGCTTGAGCTTCACGTTTGGTCAGACCTCACTTCGCAGCACGGTTGAATCCCAACTTACGAAGGGACTCGGTCGCAACGTATTTCACTCTCGAGCTCGCGTCTTTTTCTGCAGCATGCGTCAACGGGCCGACCGCTTCTGCCCCGCCCAGCTCGCCAAGGCCGCGCGCGCACGCCTCGCGAACCTCTTCGGCCGGGTCTTTCTGCAGCGACTTGCCCAGAATGCCCGCCGCGCGCGAGTCGCCCAGCACGACGACTGCCTTTGCCGCTGCGAGCCGCACTTCCGATGAGCCGTGGTCGAGCAGCGTCACGACTTCCGGCATCTTCCCGGTCAGGTGTTGCGCCGCGACTGCGCGAACGGCCGCGGCGAGCACGGTGGGCTCGACGTCCCGCAATGCCGCCGTCACCAGCTGGGCGGCCTCTGCCACCCGCGGCATCTGGCCCAGCGCATCGATTGCCGCGGCGCGCTGCCTCGGGGACTTCGAAGCCAGCGCCTTCTTCACCTCGTCCATCGCCGCGGCACCGGCACAGCCGCCCAGCGCTGCAACCGCCGCCGCGCGAACGGCGTCGTCGAGGCGCACGTCGTTCACCGCCGCGCGCAGCGTGTCGCCACACGCCTCGGAATCGCTGCGGCCCAGGAACTCGACCCACTTCAACCGCAGCGCCGGCGGCACCTTGCTGGCCGGGTCGAGCTTCGTCTTCGCGTAGAGCCCCAGCGTCAGCCCTTCACCCCGGGCGAGCGCGCGCGCCGCGGCGTGACGAACCGAGACGTCGGCATCGTCAATCAACTTCTCGAGCGCAGAGGCCCCGAGTGGGCCGATCTGGCCGAGCAGGGTGATCGCTTCCTTCCGTTCGATGAGCGCGCTGGTCGAAGTGAGCCGCGCCTTCTGCTGGTCGAACGTGACCGCCCAGATCGCCAGCAGCCGATTCACCCGGTCGGCGTCTGCTTCCTTCGCCACCTTCAGCACCGCCGCGCCCGCGGCCGGGCCACCCGCTGCTGCGTCTTCCACCAGCGCCATCGCCGCCGTCGCGTCCGTCTCGGGCTTTCGCGACGCCATCGCGTTCAGCACCGTGCGCGCGGGCGGGTTCTCGAGGAAGGCAGACAAGTGCAGCAGCGCCTCGCGCCGCACCAGGGCGTCGGTGGAATAGAGCTCGACCTCGAGCGCCTTGCGCAGCTCTTCCCGCTTGCTCCAGCACAGCGCGGCGGACGACGGCCCCATCGACCCGGCGGCGGCGAGCAGGGTGGCGGTCGTCTGTTTTCTGCTGCCGGCCAGGTGCACCGCGGTGAGGCAGGGAAGGTTGTCGTGCCCTTCGAGAATCCAGCGCGTCAGCTCGCGCAGGTCGGAAAAGCCGCGGGTAGACATCGCGCGAATCGAGCCCCACCGCACCTGCCAGTCGGGATCTTTGAGGATGTCTTCGAGCACGTCCTGCCGGGTGGCCTCGTCTTTCAGCGCCGCCGCCCAGCTGCCGCGATCGTTGGTGTTGTCGGTCAGACAGCGGCCGCAGAGCACCGCGCGCTGGCGGGCATCCGTCAGGTGGCTCAGGCACGATTCCT
>JAYUXE010000830.1:0-8760 GCA_043753165.1 Archangiaceae bacterium
GGATCCGGTGGACCCCCAGGCCGAGCAGAAACGACTCGTCGACTGGCAGCGCGGCCTCGGCCGATGCGTACAGCACGCTCACGGGGCTACTTCGACGCCTTGATGCCGGCCCGCAGCTCGGGGAGCGCCTTGAAGAGATCCGCGACCAGCCCGTAGTCGGCCACCTGGAAGATGGGGGCCTCGGGATCCTTGTTGATCGCGACAATCACCTTGCTGCCCTTCATGCCCGCCAGGTGCTGGATCGCGCCGCTGATGCCAGCGGCGATGTAGAGGCCGGGCGCGACGACCTTGCCCGTCTGCCCGACCTGAAGATCGTTGGGCACCCAGCCGGCGTCACAGACTGCGCGCGACGCGCCCACTGCCGCGCCCAGCTCATCGGCCAGCGCCTCGACTTCCTTGAAGTCGCCCTTGGTGCCGCGGCCGCCCGAGACGACGACCTTGGCCTCGGTCAGCTCGGGGCGCGCGCTCTTCACTTCCTTGAAGTCGACGAACGTCGTCGGCGACGCAGCGGCGGCAGGCGCGAACGCCTTCACTTCGCCCGCGCCAGCCTTTGGGGCCGCGTCGAACTCGGTCGCGCGCACCGTGAAGACCTTCACCGCGCTCGACAGCTTCACTTCGGCGATCACGCTGCCGGCCCACATCGGGCGGGTGAAGGTGACGTCGGCGCCGCTGCCGCCAAACGCCATCACGTCGCTGGCCATCGCGGCCTTCAGCTTTGCCGCGACGCGGGGCAGCAGGTCGCGGCCCATCGCGGTCGCCGCCGCGCCGATGTAGTCGGCCTTGATCGACGTCGCGAGCTCCGCCACCACGGGCGCGAAGGTCTCGGCGAGGTAGTGCTCGAGGTGCGGCGCGCTGCCGGCGTGCACCGCCTTTACGCCGTACTCCTTGAGCACGTTGGCCAGCGCGCCTGCGTCCTTCGCGAGCACGACCGCGTGGAGCTCGGCGCCGACCTTCTGCGCCAGCTGCGCGCCCGCGGCGAGCGCGTGAATGGTGGCTTTGCGAATGGAACCGTCAGGCTGGGCTTCGGCAACGATGAGGACGATGGGCATGGTGGGCTCCTTTCAGATCACTTTTGCTTCGGTCTTGAGCTTTTGCACCAGGCTCGCCACGTCGGGAACCTTGATGCCCGCTTTGCGCGCCGGAGGGCTCGACATCTTCGAAATCGACAGCTTCGGAGCGACGTCGACGCCCAGCGCTGCCGGCGTCAGCTCTTCGATCGGCTTGCTCTTCGCCTTCATGATCCCCGGCAGCGACGCGTAGCGCGGCTGGTTGAGGCGAAGGTCGGTCGTCACCACCGCGGGCAGCTTGCAGTCGAGCGTGCTCAGGCCGCCGTCGACCTCGCGCACCACCCGCACCGACGTGCCGTCAGCGCCCAGCACGATGCCCGGCTGCTTGCTCTTCTCGGCCTCGGACTCGAACGACTCGACCTTCGAGGCGAACGTCGCCTGGCTCCAGCCCAGCCACTCGGCGAGGTACTGGCCGACCTGGTTCTGATCGTCATCGATGCTCTGCTTGCCGAGGATCGCGAGGTCCGGCTTCTCTTTCTCGGCGACCTTCTGCAGCAGGCCCGCGATCGCCATCTGGTCGAGCGCGCCGGGGTGGTTGACCCAGACAGCGCGGGTCGCGCCCATCGCGAGCGCGTGGCGCAGCTGCTCGTGGACTTCCTTGCCGCCGATGCTGACGACGACGACCTCGCCCTGGTGCTTGGCGACGAGCCGCAGCGATTCCTCGACCGCGATCTCGTCGAACGGGTTGATCTTGTACTTCAGCCCCTCGCTGGCGATGCCGCTGCCGTCGGGCTTCACCTTGATCTTCGACTCGGGATCTTCGACGCGCTTGGCGGTGACGAGAATCTTCATGGTGACCTCTGCTGTTAAATTGACGCAGTGCGTCCGCGTGCGGTTGACATACAAATCACCCTGCGTGGAAGCAAGGCTGATTACGACTTGAGCAGCTCGCGCGCCATCACCAGCCGCTGCACCTGGCTGGTGCCTTCGTAGATCTGGATCAGCTTCGCGTCGCGCATCAGCTTCTCGACGGGGTATTCCTTGCTGTAGCCGTAGCCGCCGAACACCTGCACGGCGTCGGTGGTGACCCGCATCGCGGTGTCGGCTGCGAAGCACTTGCCGTAGCTCGAGACGAGGGTGTTCTTCTTCCCCGCATCGAGCAGCCACGCGCTCTCGTACGCGAGCAGGCGTGCCGCGTGGGTGTCCTTCGCCATGTCGGCGATCATGAACTGGATCGCCTGGAAGTCGGCGATGGGCTTGCCGAACTGGTGGCGGGTCTTCGCGTATTCAATCGAGTGCTCGAGCGCGGCGCGGGCGATGCCGACGGCGAACATCGCGGTCAGCGGGCGGCTGTTGTCGAGCGTCGCCATCGCGATCGAGAAGCCCTCACCTTCGGCGCCGATGCGGTTGGCGACCGGCACCTTCACGTCCTCGAACGTGAGCGTCACGGTGTTCGAGGCGCGCTGCCCCATCTTGTTCTCGTGCTTGCCGACGGTGAGGCCCTGCGGGCGGCCCTCGACGACGAGGCACATCAGGCCCTTGTGCCGCTTCGCCTTGTCGGTGGTGCAGAACAGGGAGTACTGGTCGGCGTATTCGCCGTTGGTGATCCACTGCTTCTGGCCGTTGACGATGTAGTGATCGCCCTCGCGGCGGGCGGTGGTGGTGAGGCCTGCGACGTCGCTGCCGGCCGACGGCTCGGTGAGGCCGAAGCTGGTGAGCTTGAAGGTCTCGGTGAAGGGCTTCACGAACTTCTCCTGCTGTTCCTTCGTGCCCGCGAGGATGATCGGCAGCAGCGACAGATCATTGGCGATCATCGACGTCGCGACGCCCGCGCAGCCCCACGCGAGCTCTTCGGCGACCAGCACCTGCGCGAAGTGCGAGAGGCCGGCGCCGCCCAGCTCGGCCGAGATCGTCATGTTCATCAGGCCGAGCTCCCAGCCCTGCTTGATGATGTCCTTGGGGAAGGTCGACGTCTCGTCGAAGTGCGCCGCTTTGGGGCGGACAATCTCGCGGGAGAACTTGCGGGCGGTGGCCTGGAATCCCTTTTCTTCGTCTGACAATTCGAAGTTCATTTGGCGCGGCGTCTACCACAACGTTTGACGCTGCCCGCAGCTGCTTCGATACTCTGCGCCTCGGGCCGTCGAACACTCCGAAGGGGACCAACCGCCATGTCACGTTCAGTCAAGCTCGCGGCGCTCGCCGCTTTTTCTACAGCTGCCTTCTGGGCTTGCTCGGGAGGCTCGACCTCCAACGCTGTGCTGTCGATCAGCGCGGCGCCGAGCACCATCGATGACAAGGGCGAGGCGTCTGTCATCACCGTCAGCGCCAGTGACGAGACAGGCAAGCCCGGCACCGGCAGCGTGAAGATCACGTCTTCGGCCGGCAGCCTGAAGGGCGACGGGCAAACCGTCTCGTTCGATGCCAAGGGGCAAGCGACCGCGATGTTCACCTGCGCGGCGGCCGGCGACGCGAAGTGCTCGGGGGCGGTGAAGATCAGCGCCGACTGGGCGCGCTCGGGCGCGGCCGCGGTCTCCACCTTCCGCAACATCATCGTCTTGGGCTCCGGCGGCGGCGGTGGCAGCGACGGAGGCCTCGACGCCGGCGGCGGCGGTCCCGGAGACGGTGGCGTCAACACCGTCAACACCGTCACCCTCACCCTTCAGAAACCCACGGTCATCGTTGGCACCGGCGACAAGACCGACGTGAGCGCGCGCGTGACAGTGACCGCCACCGGCGTGGCAGTCGCCAGCACGGCGGTGACGTTCTCGACCACCCGGGGGTCCTTCGAGGCCATGTCGGGCACGACGAGCAAGGTCGTGATGACCGATGCCCAGGGGAACGCAAAGGTGACCCTCTACGTCGCCGGCGGCCTGTCTGGAATCGCAGCCATCACTGCCACGGCGCTCGACGGCACCGGCCTGGCCAGCCTTCCGTTCGTCAACGTTGCCAGCATCCTGGTGCACCCCGACCCTTCGGTGAAGCCCGTCTTGGGCACCCAGTCGGGCGGCATCGAGACAACTACGCCGGTCTTCTTCAAGGTCGTCGATGCTTCCAACAACCCAGCAAAAGACATCGCCGTCTCGTTCTCGACGGGCCTGGGCAGCCCTGCCGGCGCGAACGTCACCCTGACTGGCATCTCAGACGCGATGGGAATCGTGCGCACCACCCTGCAGTCGGGCGATGCGGTCGGCCCCTGCGCCATCGTCGCCACCGTCACCGCGACCCTGCCCGACCCGGGAAGTGACGCCGGCACCACCGTGGCGATCACTGCCACGACCACAATCACGATCACTGGCGGCAAGCCGTCGTTTCGCGGCCTCGTCGTCAACTGCGCTCGGAAGAACATGTCTGCGCTCACGGACCCCGCGGGCATTTTCCCGACGCGCAGCCTGAAGACCACCTGCACCGCAAGCCTCGCCGATCGCTTCGGCCAGCCGGTGGGTCTGCCCAAGGCCGTGTCGTGGTTCGCCGAACGAGGGACCATCAACAACTCCGTGTCGACGGCGCTGACCGGGGTCGCGGCGACCACCTACGATACCAACGCGGCGTTCGGGCCCAACGACACGACCCCTCTGACCAACCCGCTCGAACCTTCGAACGGAACCAAGAACCCCCGCGACAACTTCATCACCATTACCGCGGTCGTGAATGGCGAGGAGGAGTTCGAAGATTCGAACGGCAACGGGAAGTGGGATCCCGGTGAGTGGTTCCTCGACCTGCCCGAACCCTTCGTCGATCACAACGACAACCAGCGCTACGACTTTGGCGAATACAAGAGCGATACCCAGCGACTGAACTGCGCCACGGGAATGAAGGAAGCCGAGAACAACATCTGGGACGGCCCGAACGGCTGCTGGGACAACAACACCCAGCTCTTCGCATCGACCCACATCGCGTGGTCTGGCGCGTTTGATCAGGCGCCTGTCTTCAACCCTCCCCCTCCGTGGAACGTGGCGCCGAACCAGATTCTGCAGGTCGACTTCGCGTGGTCTGACGCGTGGTTCAATCGAATCTCCGCCGACTCTGCGTCCATTTCCGCGGTGGTGATCGGCAACCGCGGCACCGCGACCGCGAGCAGCCCGAGCTTGACGGCCGAGGTCACCGGGCATCAGATCGTCTACGAAAAAGTGAATGCCACCGAGTCGGCGGCCGGCTCCGGGAACTTCACCATCAACGGCCCGTGCAACACCGCGCTGCCCGGGCCGACCAACCCATTGAACCGGTGCATCGCGCGCTACCGATTCACCAGCTTCGGCGGAGGGAACACGGGAGTCCTGACGCTCGTCGGGCCCGCGCCGCAGGCGGCGCTACCCGATGGTGGCTCGGCGCCCCCGGTGCCCGTGCTGATCCAGCTGTCCGGGCAGAACACCTACTTCACGCCGGCGCTTTACTCGTTCCCGGCAAGCTTCCAGTAGCGCCTACTTCGGCTGGGGGACCTTCTCCCAGTCGGCGAGGAACTTCTTGATCCCGGCATCCGTCAGCGGGTGCTGGGCCAGCTGCTGAATGACCGACAGCGGCAGCGTCGCGACATGGGCGCCCATGCGCGCGGCGCTGAGCACGTGCACCGGGTTGCGAACGCTGGCCACCAGCACCTGGGTCTTGAAGTCATAGGCGCGGAAGATCTCAAGCACCTGCCGCACCATCTCCATCCCATCCTGCGAGATGTCGTCGAGCCGGCCCACGAACGGCGACACGTAGGTCGCGCCCGCCTTCGCGCACAGCAGCGCCTGGTTCGGCGAGAAGACGAGCGTGACGTTGGTCTTGATGCCTTCGGCAGTGAAGACCTTGGTGGCCTTCATCCCCTCCACGCCCATCGGCACCTTCACCACCACGTTCTTGTGCAGCTTCGCCAGCGCGCGGCCTTCGGGGATCAGGTCCTCTGCCTTGAGCGACACGCACTCGGCGGAGATGGGGCCGTCGACGATCGAGCAGATCTCCTTGATCGTCTCGACCAGCGGCCGGCCGACCTTGGCCAGCAGCGACGGGTTGGTGGTCACTCCGTCCACGCAGCCCATCTCGTGGGCGGTGCGAATTTCCTTCACGTCGGCGCTGTCGATGAAGAATTTCATGGGCGCCGTCTAGTCCCGGCGACAGGCCGTGTCGACTGCACCCTTCCGGCAAGAACGGCATCGGCATTGCCTTTTTCTGGTAATAAAAGGCAACTTGATTGCCAGAAAGCTGAAGCTGCCTCCGGGCAGCTCTTTCCTGCTGGGGCCCCGAGGCACGGGGAAGTCGACCTGGATTTCGAGCGCGCTGCCCGATGCGCTCCGCCTCGACCTGCTGAAGGAATCGACGTTCGTCGAGCTCGCGGGCCACGCCGATCGCCTCGAAGCGATGGCCGACGGCCACGGCACCTCGACGATCATCATCGACGAAGTGCAGAAGCTGCCCGCGCTCCTCGACGAGGTGCACCGGCTCATCGAGAGCCGCAAGTTCCGCTTCATCCTCACCGGCTCGAGCGCGCGCAAGCTCAGGCGATCAAGAGCGAACCTTCTCGCGGGCCGGGCGCGCACCCTGACGATGCACCCGTTCACGGCAACAGAGCTGGGCACACGCTTCGAGCTGCAGCACGCCATTCGCTACGGGCTGCTCCCGTCGGCGTGGATGAGCAAGGAGCCCGAGGCCTACCTGCGCAGCTACGTGGGCACGTACCTGCGCGAAGAAGTTCAACAAGAAGCCCTGGTGCGCAACATCGCGGCCTTTGCGCGCTTCCTCGAAGCCGCGACCTTCTCGCAAGCCGCGCAGCTCAACATGCAGGCCGTCGCCGCCGACTGCGGCATCAACCGAAAGACCGTCGAAAATCACTTCGACCTGCTCGAAGATCTGCTCCTCGCAGTGCGCCTGCCGGTCTTTCGCCGCAAGGCTTCACGCAAGCTTGTCGCCCACCCGAAGTTCTTCTTCTTCGATGCGGGCGTCTACCGCGCGCTGCGCCCACGCGGCCCACTCGACAGCACCGCAGACATCGACGGAGCGGCGATCGAGACGCTCCTGCTCCAATCGATCCGTGCCGAGAACGACAACCATGGGCTGGGCTACGAGCTCTTCTTCTGGCGCACCACCGATGGACACGAGGTCGACTTCGTCCTCTACGGCGATCGCGGGCTGCACGCGCTCGAGGTCACACGGTCCTCGATGTTTCGCGAGTCGGATCTCGCGGGCTTGAGGCTGTTCTGCGCCGACTACCCCGCCGCGCGCGGCCACCTCTTCTACGGCGGCACCCGGCGCTACAAGTTCGGCCCCATCGACGTGCTGCCGTTCGGCGAAGGCATCACGGCGCTCAGCGGCATTCTGAAGTAGACGCGGGGGACGATGAGCGCCCGATCGACCCTCGCGTACGCCCGCAAGGTCCTCCGCACCGAGAGCCGTGCGATCGCCTCGCTCGAACGCCGGCTCGACTCCGACTTCGTCGCCGCGGTCGCCGCGATCCTCTCGTGCCGCGGCCACGTCGTCGTCACCGCGATGGGCAAGCCCGGCTACATCGCGCAGAAGCTGAGCGCCACGCTCGCGTCGGTCGGCGTCCCTTCCCTCTACCTCCACCCGGCGGAAGCGGCGCACGGGGACCTCGGCCGGGTGAAGAAGGGCGACGTCGTCGTCGCGCTCTCGAACTCCGGCGCGACCGCCGAACTGCTCGTGCTGCTGCGGCCGCTGAAGCGCCTGGGCGTCACCCTCGTCGCGATCACCTCGGATCCGAAGAGCCCGCTGGCCCAGGCAGCCGACCTGGTGCTCGACATCGGCGTCCTCGGCGAAGCCTCGCCGCACGGCCTCATTCCCACTGCGTCGTCCGCCGCGCTCCACGCGATGACCGACGCGCTCGCGATGTGCGTCGCCCACGAGCGCGAGCTCACCACCGATCAGTACGCGCTGCTCCACCCCGGCGGGAAGCTCGGCCGCAGCGTGCTCAAGGTCAGCGAGGTGATGCGGTCGGGCGACGCCAACCCCGTCGTGAAGCAGACCGCGCGGCTGTCGCAGGTCGTCGTCGTGATGACCAACACCCGCGGGCGGCCCGGCGCGGCCAATGTCGTCGACGCCCGCGGCGTGCTCGTCGGCATCTTTACCGACGGAGATCTGCGCCGCCTCGCCGAGCAACACCGGCTCGACTTCAAGACGCCCGTGAAGGCGGTGATGGGCCGCAACCCGCGCGTCGTCCACCCAGGCGATCTCGTCCTCTCTGCCGCTGCGCGCATGCGCGAGGCCCAGGTCGATCAGCTGCCCGTCGTCGACGAGAAGGGCCGCGCAGTCGGCCTGCTCGACGTGCAGGACCTGCTTGCTGCCCGGCTCGTTTAGTCGCCGAACCGCAGCAGCAGCTCGAACCCAGGGGTCCAGTACATGCCCCCGCTCGTCTTCGGCAGCGGCAGCGTGTTCCCGGCGGCCGACCGGTTGTCGTAGTCCAGGTACATCGCGCCGAACCGCGGAAAGGTGCCCCGCGCGTAGAGCCCCAGGCCGATGAAGCGGTTGAACCAGTAGTCGACCGTCATCCCCCACTGCCACACCAGCCCGTCCATTCCCAGGCGCTGGCCGACGATGCCGTAGCCCGCTCCGACGAAGATCGACGCGTCGATCGCGATCGGCCGCCGTTCCTTGTTCATGAACACCAGCTCGAGCGGGTGCCAGGCGAGGATCCCGGTGAGGAAGCCACCGCCGCCGCGCGAGGTGTCCGACAGGTTCCAGCCGGTCGCCACCAGGTTCGCCTCGATCGAGGCATGACCCAGGATGTTGTAGCCAAGCCGGATGCTGACGTTATGAGTGTCCTGCA
>JAYUXE010000831.1:0-3816 GCA_043753165.1 Archangiaceae bacterium
GCTGGGGGCGGACGGGGCTAGCCGTCGGACTCTTCGAGCTCTTTGCTGAACTCTTCCCTGGTGACGAAGCCCTTGCGCTCGAGCACGCGCATCAGGGCCCAGAACTTCTTCTCGAGCTTTTCAGACGGCTCTTCCTCGACCGCGCTGCCGAAGAGAAACGCCATGTCTTCTTTCAGGGCGGCCTTGCGCGTCTCGGGGGGCAGCTCTTCGCCGACGATGATGTCGTCGTGCTCGTCTTCGAGCGGCGCCGTGACCACGCGGACGGCGCCGGGCTTGACTGGGGCAGGGGGCCGGCCGGGCTCGCCCTGACCCTTGTGGTAGTAGCGAAGAATCGCCGCGCGAATCGCCGACAGCGACGCGAGCCGCACGCCGACGGCGAGGCCGGTGGTGAACTCGATTTCGGAAATCGCCGGTGCGTTCAGCGGGTCTGCCATCGCGACCAGCAGCTGTTTCCTCTCGCCCGTGCGGTCGAGCCCATAGGGGAAGAGGTCGTTGTGCTCGCAGAAGCGGGGGCGGAGCATGTGCACCGCGCTCCAGTCGGGCGCGTGATCCAGCCGAACGAGGGGGATGCCGAGCCCTTCGGACAGGGCGGAAGAGAGGGCGGCCTCGGTGACGTAGCCCTTCTGGACGAGCAGCACGCCCAGCCGCTGGTGGGTCTGCTTCTGCGTGGCGAGGCACGCGTCGAGCTGGGGCTGGGTGATGGCGCCCTTTTCGAGCAGAACCTCACCGATTCGCTTCCGGGGCATTTTGAGAGGTGCGGAGATTGACACCCATTTTTGCCGCTGGGTAGAGTTCGCCGTCTTTTTGGGGAACAGTCCTAAATCCTGATCCAATCCGCAACGAACTGGGCAGGTACGGAAGCCATGACGGCTCCCAGTAACTTGGAGGCAACACCGAAATGAATTTTGCGAATCTGAGCCTGCTGGCCGCCGAAGCCGCACACGGTGGTGAAGGTGGTGTTTTTGACTTGATCGCCAGCCGCTGGACCAAGGGTGGATTCGGCATGTACCCGATCGCGCTGTGCGGCATCATCGCCGCCGCGATCGTGATCGAGCGTGCGATCGTTCTCTACTTCTCGGCCTCCATCAACAAGGACGGCTTCCTTCGTGGCCTCAAGAAGCACATCTACGCAGGCGACCTCGACAAGGCGATCAACTACGTCGCCGGCCAGAAGCCGACCCCGCTCACCAACGTCATCAAGTCGGGCCTGATGAACGTCCCGAAGGGCGAAGAAGAAGTTCAGGCGGCGCTCGACGAAGCCTCGCTGCGTGAGACCCCGAAGCTCGAAGCCCGCACCGGCTACCTCGCGATGCTCGGTAACGCCGCAATGCTCGCCGGCCTCCTCGGCACGGTGAACGGCCTCATCGGCTGTTTCGAAGCAGTGGCGAACGTCAACCCGGCCGACAAGGCGACCATTCTCGCGGCAGGTATTTCTGAAGCGATGAACTGCACCCTGTTTGGTCTGCTCACGGCAATCCCCGCCCTCGTCGCGTTCTCGGTGCTCAACGGCCGCACGCAGTCGTTGATCAACGACATCAACGAGACGTCGGTTGCGGTGTTGAACCTGATCATCAGCAACAAGGACAAGTTCAAGAACGTGTCCGTCCCGGTTCAGCAGGAAGAGTAAGCGCAATCCATCAGGACCTTCGTCCCGCGGTCATGGAACCGGGGACGAAGGGATGATGTCGGTAGAACCAACCTTTCAAGCAGCAAGGAGTAAGCATGGCCGGCGGTATGGATCTCGGCACGTCGAGCAAGGGTGGCAAAAAAGCCCTCGACGCTGCCATCAACCTCGTCCCGTTCATCGACTTGATGGCGGTTATGATCAGCTTCTTGATCATGACGGCTGTCTGGACGCAGATCGGGCGTCTGCAAGTGTCCCAGTCTGGAGGCCCGTCGACTGACGAACAGAAGGAAGACACGAAGACGGTGCCGGTGACGCTGCTCATCACCGACAAAGAGCTGAAGCTCACCGTCGGCGGCTCGGTGTACGACCCGATGCCGTATGTGCGCGACCCGAAAGGCCGCCTCGACCTGCAGAAGCTGAAGGACAAGATCAAGGAAGTGCGCACCAACCTGCCGGATCAGCAGTCGATCACGCTGCAGACGGAAGACGCGGTGAAGTACGACGACCTGGTGAAGATCATCGACGAGATCATCGGAGCCGGATTGCCGTCGATTCAAGTTTCCCCGGCGATGGGCTGAAGGCGGACGACCAATGATCAAAGTTCCAGGCAAGCGCGTCGGAAAACGTCTCGAGCACAGCAAGGTGTTCGGCCACGGCCACGCCCATAAGATTGCGCAGAACGCGGACCTCAACATCACCCCGCTGGTCGACATGTTCGTCGTGATCGTGCTCTTCCTGATCGCGAACTTCTCGGCGACGGGCGACATCTTGATGATGAGCAAGGACATCGTCCTTCCTGAAGCGGCGAACGTGCAGGACGTTCAGCTGGTTCCGGTGGTGATGGTCTCGATGGACCAGGTCTCGGTGTCCGGCACGGTCATCGGCCGCGTCGACGACATGACCCGCGAGGAATACCTCAACATTCCCGCGCTCGAAGAGAAGCTGCGCGACATGAAGAAGCAGTTCGAAGACCTGCACTCCTACGCGAAGGACAGCGAAGGCGGCTTCAAGGGCGACATCAACATCCAGGCCCACAAGGAAGTGCAGTTCAAAATCATCAAGCGCGTGATGTTCAGCTGTGCATCGGCTGGCTACAACAACATCAACTTCGCCACGATGCAGCTCGGCAGCAACAAGCCCGCGGGCGAAACGGCCAGCGCCGAATAAGAAAAACCGAAAAGGTCCCATTCAAGAACCCCGGCCCTCGACGCGAGCGCCGGGGTTTTTGTTTGTCCGGCGAAGTGCTAGCTGCGCTGGCCATGCCGCAAATCTTTCACGACCTCATCGACCTCATCCGCAACCCGGGCGCCATCATCGCGTGGGGCTACCCCGGCCTCGCCCTGGTCATCTTTCTCGAGACCGGTGCCCTGGTGTTCTTCCTGCCGGGCGACTCGTTGCTCGTCACCGCCGGGCTCTACGCGGGCACCGACAAGGGCCTGTCGATTGTGCTGCTGAACTTGATTCTGATTCCGTGCGCCATCATCGGCGACGCGACGAGCTACCTCATCGGCAAGCGCATGGGCCCGATGCTGTTTACCCGGCCCGAGTCGCGCTTCTTCAAGCCCAAGCACATTCAGGCCGCGAAGGCGTTCTACGAAAAGCATGGCGGCAAGGCGATCATCATTGCCCGCTTCATGCCGCTGGTTCGCACCTTCGTCCCCGTCGTCGCCGGAGCGGCCCTCATGCCCTACCGCCGCTTCGCGCTCTTCAACATCGTCGGTGGAGCGTCGTGGGTGCTCTCGATGACGCTGCTCGGCTACTTCCTGGGCGCGCAGTGGCCCGACGCCGGCAAGCACATCGAGAAAATCATCATCGTCATCGTGTTCCTCTCGATTCTTCCCGGCATCATTGGGTGGCTCAAGAGCCGCGGCAAGCCAGCCGAGGCCGCGGTCTGAATCCACTCGAGAAAGCGTACGCCGCCGCGCCGAGGCTGAAGGTCTTCCCTCTGCCGTCGGTGGTGCTCTTTCCCGGGGCTGCCGTGCCGCTGCACATCTTCGAGCCTCGCTACCGCGCGATGGTCGAAGACGCGGCGAAAGGCGACGGCGTGTTCGCGATGGCCCAGCTCGCGCTGGGGTGGGAAGCCCAGTACGGCGGCAGCCCCGAGCTTCTTCCGCTGATGTGCGTCGGTGCGATGTCCGTGCACCAGCCGCTGGAAGACGGGAAGTTCAACGTCGTGCTCACTGGCGTCT
>JAYUXE010000832.1:0-3816 GCA_043753165.1 Archangiaceae bacterium
GTCGAGGCGCGGAACCAGGTGCTGCAGCGACCGTTCGAACCGGTAGTTGATGTTCATGTGGCCGTCGTCGAACTCTTCGTGCACCAGCTGCTCGACGCCGCCCTGCTTGAGCTCGTCGATCACCATCCGCGCGCCCCACCGCAGGTTGAACTCGTCTTTGGTGCCGCAGTCGATGAACAGGCTCTTGAGCTTCTTGTAGGCGTCGAGGTGCTTCGGCACGAAGCGCACCGGGTCGTGCACCAGCCAGCGGTTCCACGTCTCGATCTTGAGCCGCCCCGTCTGCAGATCCAGCGGGAAGTCGAGGCCCAGCGGCTCGCCCTTTTTCGGCGAGTACGCGGCCGACATCGTGAGCATGTTGATGACGGCGAAGTCGTCTTGCCGCATGCGTGTCGTCATCGCGCGCTCTTTGAACTCGCGGAACCACGCGTCGATGCCGCCCGCCTTCACCATCGGGCCCAGCGCCTCGGGCAGCTCGTGCAGGTAGCAGAACTCGAAGCCGGAATCGCCCGAATGGACGCCAACGTGCTGGAAGAGGTCGGGGTGGAAGCGCGAGATGACCATCGCTCCGAAGCCGCCCGAGCTCTTGCCGACCAGCGCCCGCGCCCCACCCTTCGCGACCGTGCGCAGCGTGCGGTCGGCCCAGCCGACGAGATCCTTCGCGACGTAGTTGCGGTACTGGCCGATGCCTTCGCTGTTCATCCACTGGCTGCCACCCAGCGCCGTCCACCCGTCGACGAAGACGCCGATGCACGGGGGAATTGCGTTGCTCGCGATCATTTGATCGAGCCGTTCAGGAACGTTGCGGGTGAAGGCCGACACGTTCATCCACGACAGGCCCGAGCCGCTGAACCCATGCAGGAAGTAGACGACCGGGTACCGTTCGCTGGTGTTCTCGGCGTAGCCCGGCGGCAGGTACACCGGCGTCGCGCGGGTCGACGGGTCGCCCAGCGGGTTGCCTTCCAGCGAGCCGCCGAAGACCTGGAACACCTGCACGCTGCCTTTCATCGACTGGGCTCCTTTCCAAGCTTCTGCATCACGGCCTGAAGGTCGGACCACGCGAGCTTCTTCTCGGCCGGGATCCGCAGCAGGTACGCGGGGTGAAAAGTCGGCATCAGTGGAATGCCTTCGTACTCGCGCCACTGGCCGCGAAGCCGCGTGATCGCCGTTTGATCTTTCAGCAGGGTCTGCGCCGCGAACTTGCCCAACGCGACGATCACCTTCGGCCGCACGCTGGCGACCTGCGCTTTCAAGAATGGCTCACACGCCGCGATCTCGTCGGGCTCGGGGTTGCGGTTCTCGGGCGGCCGGCTCTTCACCACGTTGCAGATGTAAACGTCGTCGCGGGTGAGCTTCATCGCCTCGATCATCTTCGTCAGCAGCTGGCCCGCCTTGCCGACGAAAGGCACGCCCTGCTTGTCCTCGTCAGCGCCTGGCGCTTCACCGACGAACATCAGCTCGGCCTTCGGGTTGCCCGCGCCGAACACTATCTGCGTGCGGCTGTGGTGAAGCTTGCAGCGCTTGCAGTCGCCGAGCTCGGTGCGAATTTCGTCAAGCGTGCGCCGCGGGCCGGCATCGATGACTCGGGCCAGAGGCGGCGCCGCGGCTGCTTTGGCGGCCGGGACGACGACGTTCGGGTCGCGCCAGATCACCTTGCTGCCATCGCCTTCCTGCCAGGCGAGGTGGCGGCGAAGCTCGGCCGCGAGTTCCAGCGGATCTTCCGTCATCGCGCGCCTCCGATCAGATCCCAGAGGCCCGCCGCGACTTCGCGCTTCGAGCCGGCGATCGCCGTCTGACCGCCTTTCGCCGCGAGCACCGTCACCTGGTTCGAATCGCCTGCGAAGCCCGCACCCGGGGCCGACACGTCGTTCGCGACGATGAAGTCGAGCTGCTTGCGTCGAAGCTTCGCGCCCGCGTGCTCGAGCACCTTCTCGGTCTCGGCCGCGAAGCCCACCAGCACCGGACGCGGCGACTTGCCCGCCACCGATGCGCTCGCCTCGGCCAGCACGTCGGGCGTGCGCACCAGCTGCAGGCTCTGCACCTCGTCGGACTTCTTCACTTTCTGCGCGGCCACCGTGGCCGGTCGCCAGTCGCTGACCGCGGCACACGCGACGAAGAAGTCTGACTGGGCGACGCGCGCCATCGTCGCGACCTTCATCTCTTCGGCGGTCGTGACGGGGACGATCTCGAGCCCTTCGGAAGGCACGGTGGCGACGGGGCCGAGGACGACGGTGACGGTCGCTCCACGCGCGCGGGCTTCGTCGGCGATCGCGAGCCCCATCTTTCCCGTCGACGGGTTCGAGAGAAAGCGCACCGGGTCCAGGTGCTCGCGCGTCGGGCCGGCGGTGATCAGCACCTTCTTGCCGTACAGCGTCCCAGCGCTGCCCACCGCGGCGGCCGCGTCGACCAATTCGTTCAGCTCGGCGAGCCGCCCTGCGCCGACATCGCCATCGGCCAGCAGCCCCACGCCGGGGCCGACGACGCGGTAGCGCGGCTCGGCCAGCAGCGCCTTCAAATTTTCCTGCGTTCGCGCGTTGTCCCACATCGCGGTGTTCATCGCGGGCGCGAGCAACACGGGCCCGCGAAACGCGAGCAGCGGCGTGGTCACCTGGTCGTTCGCGATGCCGCCATGTATGCGCGCGATGAGATCCGCGGTCGCCGGCACGATGAAGAAGAAGTCGGCCCACCGCGCCAGGTGCAGGTGCCCGAAGCTGGTTTCCTGCACGGGGTCGAACGTGTCCGTCGCCACGGGGTGACCCGAAAGGGCCTGCATCGTCAGCGGGGTGACGAACTCGCGCGCGGCGGGCGTCATCGCGACCCGCACCACCGCCCCGGCCCGGCGAAGCTCGCGCACCAGGTCGCACGCCTTGTACGCCGCAATTCCACCGCCGACGCCCAGCGCAATCCGTCGATTCTTGAGCCACTGACGGTTCATTTGCCTGCCGACCCTTAGCCCAATTCGACCAGCGGGTGAGCCGCCTCAGTGCAGCCCGGCTTGCGCCGCAAGCTCAGGCGGGTCGGCCAGCTGCAGCTGCAAAGGCGTCGATGGCGAGGCCTCGAACCGGGTCAACCGCTGCACCCCATTCCACCGGGCCAGCAGGGTGTAGACGCCGCACTTGATGCCCGAGGCCCGGAGCACCCCTGCTGTATTCCCCCCCGTCATGGCCACCACACCGTCCATCGCGTACAGGTCATTGGCCTCGATCGCTGCTGAAGGGGCCGCGTCGCCCGGCAGCAGCATCGCTTCGTCGGGAATCGACGTGTACGTCACGCTAACCGCGCAAGACCCCGGCGCGGCGCCCAGCACCACCCGCTGCGTTCTGCCCGAAATGTTGAAGGTCTGACCCGACGTGACCGCGCGGGTGACGAACCGCCAACGCCCTGCCGCCAGTTCGACCACGAAGGCGCCGTCATTGCCCGCCTGAACCTCGAGGGCCTCCTCCTCGCCGAATTCCTGATTCACCGTCACCGGCCCCGGCTGGCCCCGGCCGCTGCTGTCGAAGACCTGGCCCACCACCTGCGTCGCCGGCTGGAGCACGATCTCGTTCGAGCCCGTCATTCGCAACGGCGCCGAGCCCTTCTGTTGATCCCGCCGGGCGACCAGCTTCATTCCTTCAGCGACGCGCGTCAGCTCGAGGCGAAACGTCCCGTCGTAGGCGGTGGTCACTTCGTCCGCACTGACGTCACAGGTGACCAAAGCCGACGCCACCGGTCGCCCCGTGGAATCGCGCACGATGCCGTCGATCTGCCTCGTCCTGTCGAGTCGCACCGTGCCGATGTCCAGATCGTTGCCCACGAAGCCTTCCCAATCGAAGACCT
>JAYUXE010000833.1:0-3815 GCA_043753165.1 Archangiaceae bacterium
AGGAGGCGGCGGCGGGCGGCCCATCATTCCCGGAGCGGCAGGAACGCCGCCCATCGGGCTGCGAATGCCTTGAACGGATCCGGGCGGGATTCCCTGCGGGCGCGCCATCGGCAACCCTGCCGGCTGCGGCATGCCCGCGGGTCCCGGCATCGGGCGCGGGTTGTTGCCCATCGGAGCCGGCGCGGCAGTCGCGGGGGCCTTCGGCTGATTCACGATCGAGCCCGTCGACACCGGCGTGTAGCCCGTCATCACCGGAATTCCGGCCGGCAACCCGACGAGGCCCTTCACCTTGTCGAGAAACGCCTGGCTCTCGAACGGCTTCACCACGTGACCGTCGGCGCGAACCGCCCGCGCGCGGTTGTCATCGAAGGGCTCGAACGTGCCGGCCAGCAGCAACACGGGGATGTGCGCAGTCGACGGGTCGTTCTTCAGCGCCTCGGCGACCTCGTACCCGTTCTTGCCCGGCATCATGCAGTCGGCGAGGACGATGTCGGGGCGCTGCTCGCGCGCGCGATGAATGGCGTCGACGCCGTTGTCGACGATGGTGAGCGTGAAATCTTCGTGGGCGAAGATCAGCCCGATCACCTTGCGGATGGTGACCGAGTCGTCGGCGACGAGCACTGACTTAGGCATAGTGACGCAGAGCTTAGGCCCCGCGATCGTGGGCGCTCAAGAAAACATGCGCTTGAGCTCCAGGCCCAGCACCCCTTCGAGCTTCTCGCCCTCCATCACTCCCAGCGCGCGGGAGGCCGTGAAGCCCACCGATTCACCGCCCGACTCGGCCAGCACGACCAGCGGCTCGAGGGAAAACGGCTCACCCAGCAGCCCCGGCAGAGAAAAAACCGGCCACGCCTGGCCCTGGTGAAGAATGACCCCCACTGCCGCCGTCCCCGCAGCGAGCGCGCAGAACTTCGGGCCAGTGGCGACGACCTGTGCGACCGCCTGCAGCGGCAACCCAATCAACCGGCCGCCCGTCTCGAACACCAGCGCCCGAGCGGCCGCGGGGTGAAAGGGCTCGACGACTTTCAACTGCGGCGGCGGCTTCACGCCGGCAGCCAACGCTTCGACGTCGAGCTCCAGGAAGAGCTCACCCGCCACCTCGATGAGCCCGCGCACGGCCGGCTCGACCGTGGGCACGAGGCGGCGTGGCACGTGAAGCCACGGACAATCGGCGACATCGCGCACGCCGCGAACCGCGTGGACCCGCAGCGCGAGCGTCGGGCTGGTGTCGAACAGCACGGCGGTGCCGGGCCGCGATTCGGGTGCGCCGCCGAGCAGCACGGAAAGATCCACCAGTGGGTGGTGGCCGCGCAGGGTCAAGCCACCCACATCGGGCACGGCGACTTCGAGCACGCTGGTGGCGGGCACGGCGAAGCGCGAGCCGCCCGCTTCGATCAGCAGACACAACCGGCGGCCACGCTCGCTCATGCCTTACTCACCGAAGTCGAAGGATGCTAAGCGACACGGCTCGCATGGCGCACATCCTCCTCGTCGACGATGAGAAGGTGGCCCGCGCGCTCTACGGCGATTTCCTCACGGGCGCAGGTCACCAGGTCACGGCAGTCGGAACTTCGGCAGACGCCCGCGAGGCGTTGCTGCGTCAGAAGTTCGACCTCGTCGTCACTGATCTGATTCTTCCGCAGAGCGACGGCATGGAACTGCTGCAGTTCGTGAAGATCGAGCACCCCGGCGTCGAAGTGGTGGTGATCACCGCGCTCGACAAGGTCGACCCCGCGGTGCGCGCGATCAAATACGGCGCGTCTGATTACCTGGTGAAGCCTATCAACCCCGATGTACTGGCCAACGCGGTGACGCGCGGGCTCAACAACCGATCGGTGTTGACCGAGAACGTCGAGCTTCGCCGGCACGTCGCGCTGCTCGAGACGGCGCACCGCATGGCGTCGACGCTCGATCGCGAGAAGCTCTTGAACGCCGCGTGCCTCGCGTTCTCGCAGGCGTGCGAGGCACCCGCGGTGATGACGGTGCTGAAGAAGGACGAAGGCTGGCATGTCGAAGCGAGCCACGGCCTGCCCGATGGGGCGGAAACCGAGAAGCTGGCCGACGAGATCGAAGCGCTGCTGCAGGACGGGTTCGAGATCAAAGGGCAGGAGCTCGCGGTGAAGCTGCCGGCGCCGTTTCAGACGGCGTGGCTGGTGCCCGCAGTCAATGCGGACGAAGCGTTGGGAGCCGTGGTGATGTTCTTCACCGACGACATGCCCGAGCTGTCGATGGCGTCGGCAGGCACCCTCGCCCGCCACCTGGGGCTCGCGCTGCGCAACCTGGGCAAGTTCGCCGAGGTCGAAGATCTCGTCTACCTCGACGATCTCACGCACCTCTTCAACAGCCGGTACCTCGAGCTCGTGCTCGAGAAGGAATTTCGCAACGCGCCGCCGCCGGAAGGCAAAGCCTTCTCGCTGCTGTTCCTCGACCTCGACTACTTCAAGAGCGTCAACGACACCCACGGCCACGTCATAGGCAGCAAGCTGCTGGTCGAGGTGTCGCGGATCTTGAAGGGCTGCGTGCGCGATGGCGACGTGCTGTGCCGCTGGGGCGGTGACGAGTACGTGGCGCTGTTGCGTGGCACCGACTCGGGCGGCGCGCTGAAGGTCGCCGAGCGCATTCGGCGCAGCATCGAGAACCACAAGTTCCTCGCGCGAGAAGGGTTCGGGCTGACCATCACCACCTGCATCGGGGTGGCGAGCTGGCCTGAGCACGCGCAAGACAAAGCGACCCTGCTCGATTTCGCCGACCGCGCGATGTACCGCGGGAAGAAAGGCACGCGGAACATCATCTACATGGCGGCGAAGGGGCTCGAAGCCACCCCGGCCGCGCGACACCACACCGCGGCGCCTCCTCCGCCGGACGATCAGACCCAACCGTAGAACTTGTCGGGGGCAGCCATGACGCGAGCAGCAGGGGTGGTGCTGGGGTTTGTGCTTGTCGGTTGTGGAACGCCGGCCACCAGTGGCGGCGGCGGATCAGGAGGCCAGGGTGGGACGGGCGGCGGGTCGACGGGCAGCACGCCCGAGCAGGCGTGCACGGCGTATGCGACCGCGCTCTGCAACCGCGTCGACGTCTGCATTCCGTACGGCACGAAGGCGTTCTCGGGCGACGTCGCCACCTGCATCTCTCGCTTCAAGCTGAGCTGCATCCCCGCGCTGGGCGTGCCGACCACCGGCGCGACGGTCGCGAATTTGAATGCGTGTGCGGCGACGTTGGGCACGGCCAGCTGCTCGTCGATTCGCGAAGGCACCGCGGCCTGTCAGTACAGGGGCACGCAGGCGGCGGGCACGGCGTGCGGCTCGAACTCGCAGTGCGCGAGCGCCTACTGCAAATACACGACGTCGCCTTCATGCGGCGTCTGCGCGAACCGTGTCAGCAACGGCGGCCAGTGCAGCAGCCCGGCCGACTGCATCGATGGCAGCGGCTGCTCGAACGGGGTCTGCCGGGCCAAAGGCGGCGCGGGAGCCATCTGCGGCTCGACGGCGCCCTGCGGTGACGGGCTCTGGTGCGCGTCGGGGCAGTGCGCGCCGTCGGCGACCACTGCCGGCTCGACCTGTGACTTCAACGACGTCGACAGCTGCGACTACCTGTCGGGCCTCTTCTGCAATTCGCAAGACAGGTGTGCGGCGATCCTCCTCGCCGGCGCAGGCCAGCAGTGCGGCGTGTCGAACACGTCGGTCGTCTTCTGCTCGTACAACGGCACCTGTACGTCGAACACCAACGGCGTCTGCGTGGCAGTGGTGCCCGATGGCCAGGCGTGCAACGCGAGCCAGAGCAAGAACTGCCTCGACCCCGCGATCTGCTCGAACGGC
>JAYUXE010000834.1:0-3815 GCA_043753165.1 Archangiaceae bacterium
CGCGGGCCGAGGGTAAGAGCTTCTCTGAGATCGTCGCCGGCGTTCTGGGGAGCAAATGAGCACCCTTCTCGACCGCGCGGGCTCGACCTCAACCGAGCCGACGTCGACCGAACCCGCGTCGCCGCCCGCACTTCAGCTCGTGCCGACGTCGCCCGAACTGGCTTTGCAGATTGCCGAGGAAGCCGCGGCACACTCGAAGCGCGTCGCTGAAGCTGCAGCGCGCGAACACGCCCTTCCCCGCTTCCCCTACGGCCCGGATCTCGAGTCCAAAACCAATCGAGAGGTTCAGGCGCTGATCGAAAACGACCCGTTTATGTTCCGCCAGGGTGCCAGCTCACTCGTGCGCTTGAACCCGGACGCCACGAAAATCGAACAGATCCCCGGCAATCTCATGCGCCACATTGTCGGTGAGCGCGTTCGCTTCGTAACCATTCTTGAAAACACCGACCCGTCGGTGAAGCTGGCACCTAAGGACCTCACGCCCGTTCCAACACCGCTTACGACGTTTCTTGCGGCGACCTCGTTCTCGGGGGCGCGCCCCCTTACCAAGATCGTCACCACGCCCCAGCTTCTCGAAAACAAAACCTGGCACACCGCGCCCGGTTATCGCCGGTACGGCCCCGATCTCGGATGCTACCTGAACCCGGCCCCGAAGGGCCTCGCCGTACGTCTCCAGGTGACGCCGACCGAAGCGGCCGCCTCCCTAGCGCGCTTGTACGAACTGGTCGACGAGTTCCCGTTCGCGAGTGAAGCGGACAAGAGCGGTTGGGTCGCGCTCGTCTTGACGCTGCTGTTCCGAATGGCGTTCCCGTGCGCGCCGATCTTCGTGATCGGCGCCAACCGGAACAACTCGGGCAAGACACTTCTGCTCAACGCGGCGTCGATGCTCGCGCTCGGACAGCCGGCATCGATCACCCCGTGCCCTGAGAACGAAGCTGAAATGACCAAGCAGGCCACGTCCTGGGCACTGGACGCGGTGCCGCTCGTGGCGCTCGACAACACCGACGGCGACTTCGGCTCGCCTGTGCTTGAGGGCATCGCGACCAGTTCGGGCAACTTCAACGGCCGGATCCTGGGCCGGAACTCGACGGCCGGCATGCCGTTGAAAGCGGTGCTCGTCGTGACGGGGAACAACCTCACGTTCTCGCGCCCGGACACCGTGCGCCGCGTGTTGCCCGTCATGCTCGAGGTGAAGAGCGAGACGAAGCCCACCTACAAGATTCGCAACCTGCTCAAACACATCGAGCGGCACCGCGCGCGGCTCCTGCAGGACGCGATCGACGTCGTCGCCTGCTACGTCAAAGAGCTTCTCCACGTCGAAGAAATGCTTTCGGATCCTTACGATCCGAACGGCTATCGCGCTCAGGTCGACGGCCTCGAAAACTGCACGCTCGACAGCTTCGAAGAAATGTCCGAGCTAATCTGCGGCGCGATCGTGTGGGCCGGCGGCGCGAACCCTCTCGACGCGAAGAACGGCCTCCAGGAAGGCGGTGGCGACTCGTACAGCGTGACGTTCCGTCAGTTCTTCGAAGGTGTCGAAGAAATCCTGGGCGGCACCGCAATGACCGCGGCCGAGATCATGACGAAGGCCTTGCCGAGTCCCGCTTACGGGCTGCAGCCCAAGCCTGGGGACGAACTCCGCGCTGAGCTTTTGGCAGGTCTGCGCGAGTCCTTCGGAGCTTTGGGCATGGGGACGGGAAAGACCGGCATACCGACCGCTCAAGAGTTGGGAATTCGTCTCCAGAAGTTCTCGAAGGTGCCGTTCAAAGGCAAAGCAATCTGCCTCAAGACCGGATCCACGGGAGCCAACCGGTACTGGATCCGCAAGGTGACGCCGTGAAGAAAAAGACCTGCCCGCGGTGCAAGCAGTCGCTTCCGGTCGCCGAGTTCGGCCCGAACGCCGTTGCGCCCGACGGGCTTCAGTACCAGTGCCGGCAATGCGGGCGCGATTACCGAAAGCGGAACTCGAAGAAGCTCACCGCGCGAGCCTCGAAGTACCAGGCCGATCGCCGCGCTGAACGCCTCGCCGCGAAGCTCGAGAACGAGCGACGCGAGTCCGAACGCAAGTCCCTGCTTGCCGAATTGAGCTCGATCGCTCCTGCCTGACCCCACCCCTTCACCCAACGCAGTACCTTCAAAAGGAACAGAGAAACATGATCGTTCGAATTCAGAATCAGCAGGCGCGGCACCACGGTTTCGGATCGGTGGACAAGTTCCCCGATCTGCAGTTCGGGCCCGGCCAGACACGCGAGGTCGACGTCGAGATCCTCACCAAGAACTTCAGCGGGCCGGCGTTCGACCTCTTGTTCGACGCGAACCGCGAAAGCGGCGCGGCGTTCAAGCTTCTGGACGCTGGCGAAGCACCCATGACGGCCGACGAACTCGCGGCACGCGACCTGCGGGTAATGCGCGAGAAAGAGACCCAGGTGATCGAGCGGGCGGAAGCCGCGAAGACCCAGGTCGCTCGCGAAGCCCAGGCCGCGTTCGACCGCAAGAACCACCACGGCCCGACGGAATGAACGCCGACACGAACGATCCGCTGTTCGCGCCACACCCGGACGGCTCGCCCGTGACACAGGCGCAAGCTGAGGCCCTGTTGCAGTGCATCGAGGCGCAAGGGCGCTACCTCAACGCGCTCGTTGTTCTCGACCCGCCGGAACGCATTGCCGAACTTGCGACCGCGTACCTCGAGCTTGAAGCGATCGGCTCCCGACGCTGGGGACGCGAGCCGTCTGGAAAACTTCCCGAACTTCCTGAAGTGCCTCAGTTTCAAACCACGCAGCAAAAGGACGAAGAGAAATGAAAGTGATCCTGAAATACACGTCGACCCACGGCGGTCACCACGGGTTCGGCGAAGACCCTCGGCTTCAGTTCGCGCCGCTTCAATCCCGCTTGATCGATTCGGACTGGCTCGCGCCGTATTCGGGTCCGGCCATGCGCGCGCTGTTCGAAGGGCCTTCGCCTAAGTTCGTTTTCCTGAAGCCGGCACCCGGTCAGCTCGAAGCGATGGTCGCCGCTGAGGAAGCTGCAGAGAACGAACAGAAGGCCAAGCTCGACGCCGAGGCCCAGGCCTCGAAGTCGTTCGCGTCGCGGCTCGCGGAAGGTGCCTTGTGAGCGTCCGGCGCGGTCGACCGAACTAAAAGTCGTTCGGCGCTCACACCAGGGCCCCGCCGCTCCCTATGGGGAACAGGGGGCTTTTTCGAACACGATTGAGTCATTCATACTCATTCGTAACTTTGGATCCAAAAAGGATCCAAATCGAAAAGGAAGTTTTTCTATGGCCGTCGAGAACGTTCAGAACAGATCCTGCAGTTACCAATCCTTCGGCGCATTCGTTTCTCAAAGCGGCACCGCGCACAAAGCTGAAATTACATTCGCGCCGGGCCAGACACGTGCGATCGACACCGCGGTTATCGCGGCGACGTACGCAGCGAACCCCGCCTATGCGGCGCTGTTCGCCGGTTCGACTCCCCGCTTTCGCATTCTGATCGGCGCCGAACTTCCCGCGAAAGTGAGCGTGCTTGCCCAGTCGCCCACGTTGGGTTGGCCCACGGCGCCCGAGGACCGGGCCAACCTCGTGCTCATGCTTCAGGCCAACGGCGTTTCGGTGGATCTGTAGCGATGGCGCTCACTCTCGAAGCCGCTGTGTTGCGCAGGGTCGCGGTGGTGTCCGAAACCGACCCTAAGACGGTCACGAGCGTCTATCGCAAGCTGCTCGCGGGCGAGCCCGTGACCAGCGGGCCAGGCAACCGCGCGCTGGTCGCGCTCGTTGCCGCGGGCCTGATCCCAGGTCGCGGCGTGCCGAAGGCCGTACA
>JAYUXE010000835.1:0-3814 GCA_043753165.1 Archangiaceae bacterium
CCGGTCACCAACTACGCGATCGGCGGCCCCGGCTACATCACCGATGGTTCGCTCGATCGTTACGCCGGCCGCGCGGTCGGTACCTTCTTCCTCACCGCCGCCGGTCACCACAGCATCAAGGCCGGTATCGACTACGAAGTGACCACGTTGAGCCGCGTGAAGGCCTTCTCAGGCGGCGTCGTGATGCGTGAGAGCACCAGCGGCAACACGTTCACGGAACTGCGCCAGTACGGCTACATCGCGTCTCCTGACGAGATCGTGCAGCAGGCGACGCAGGAAGCGCGGGTGACCTCGTCGTCCGTCGGTGGCTTCCTTCAGGACAGCTGGAACATCGTCGACCTCGTCACGCTGAACGCAGGTCTTCGCCTCGACCAGCAGACGATCAACGGCTCCGATGGCCTGCCTGCCTTGCAGCTCGGCAACCAGATTTCGCCCCGCGTCGGCCTCGTCTACGACTTCACTCAGCAGGGCCGTTCGAAGATCTTCGCGAACTACGCGCGCTACTACGAGAGCGTTCCGCTCGACATGGCCGAACGCAGCTTCCCTGGCGAGCGCCAGGCCGGTTACATCCGCGTTCGTTCTCCTGCGAACCCGAACGCCCGCGGCAACTTCTCGGGTGAAGGCACGCCGAAGGGCTGTGACCCGCTGGCCGACATCAACCAGGTCAAGAACCAGTGCGCCGACAAGAACAACGCGCTGCACCTTGGCAGCGCCACGGATCCCAGCCAGTACGCGTTTCAGACGGGCGGCGATCGCGTCCCGGTCGACCCGGGCCTCGAGCCCCAGTCGTCTGACGAGATCGCGCTGGGGGGCGAGTACGAAGTCGTCTCTGACGGCCGCGTGGGTGTGAACTACAGCCACCGGTACATGAACAACGTCATCGAGGACATGAGCCGCGACGAGGCGAACACGTACTTCATCGGTAACCCGGGCAAGGGTCTGGCGAAGGACTTCCCGGCCGCGACGCGCACGTACGACGCCGTCACCGTGTACTTCAACAAGGCGTTCGCCGACCTCTGGCTTGCCCAGGTCAGCTACACGTACTCGTACAACCGCGGCAACTACGCGGGTCTGTTCCGGCCCGAGACGTTGCAGCTCGACCCGAACGTCAACTCGGACTTCGACCTCATCTCGTTGCTCCCGAACCGCGATGGTCCGCTGCCGGGTGACCGCAGCCACGTCATTAAGGTCTTCGGAGCGAAGGAGTTCGTGCTCACCGGTTCGATGAGCTTCAACGTCGGCCTCACGTACAAGGGCCGTTCGGGCACGCCGATCGAGTACCTCGGCTCGCACATCATCTACGGCGCCGACGAAGTCTACGTGCTGCCCCGAGGCAGCGGTGGTCGCCTGCCCTGGACGCACACGGTCGATGCGCGCGCGGGCTTCAACTACAAGTTCACGAAGGACAACATCGTCTCGCTGTCGGTGGACATCTTCAACATGTTCAACTTCGCGTCGGTGACGGCCGTCGACAACCGCTTCACGTCTGCCGAAATCTCGCCGCTCATCCTCGCCGCCGGCGAGAACGGGCAGCAGGCCGCCTGCCTCGCGGGCAACGATCCGAACTGCGTCAGCCGCCTGCAGGCCCCAGACGGGACGGCGATCACGGACGCCGACCTCAACCCCAACTACAAGCAGCCCACCCAGTACCAGAACCCACTGTCCGTTCGCTTCGGCGCGCGCGTGTCGTTCTAAGGCACGGAGGAAAGACCACCATGAAAACCCGCATTGTCATTCTCGCCGCTGCCGTTGCCGCAACGTCTCTCTGGGCCGCTTCCTGCGCGCAGCCCAGCGCCGGTTGTCCGGTGCTGACGTCGAACCCGTCGGTCGGCCTTTCGCCGTACTGGGTCAGCTACACCAAGAAGTCGGGCACCGGCGCCTGCTCGCAACACCCGGGCGAGACCATTGGTTTCCAGAAGTACAGCGCACCGGGCGCGAAAGAGAACGTGTTCGTCTACGTCTCGGACACGCTGGGTGTGCCGTTCTCGGAAGGCCGGGTGGACCCCACCGACCCCAAGGGCAAGAACCTGCTGGGCTACAGCTCGTTGCCGGCTGAGCCGACCGACGCATTCTGCGCGGTTCCCGACTTCACGGGCGCTCCGAGGGACGGCGGCAGTCCGCTGGCTTCCCCGCAGCAGGCCTTCGAAGCCACGGAAGAGGAGCACCCCCTGACCGACGGTGGCACTGAGATCGTCAAGATTCCTGCGCTCACCGTGAAGCACGAAGTCACCGGCATGCGCTTCATCGAGACCGTCAACGCCCCGGGCACGGTCTTCGGAGCGACCATCAAGGTCACGGAAGACAGCTGCACTGCCACCTACGACGCAGTGGGTCTCTGGCCGGCCGTCGCGTGCGACCCCGACGCGAACGGAGCCAATGGGTACAACCTCGACTGCGACCCGCTCCCGGTTCCGGACGCGGGCCACATCCTCGCGTCGGGCATCAACCCGACGTTCGCTCCGACGGGCAAGCCGATCACCTGCAAGGCTTCGGGCAAGGCCGACCCCGCTGGCTACTGCACGATTCAGCTCTCGGTCGACGAGATCTCGAAGCTTTAACTTTCACTGCAGTCCCCCTCGAAGACAGGCCCTCGCTTCCTTCACGGGAAGCGGGGGCTTCGTCTTTTCTGCCCCATTCGGTTAAGGCCGGTACGACGTGGATGCGCGCTACACACTGATCGCGGGGCTCGAACGGCTGCTGGCCGAGGAACAGGGCACGCTCTTCAAGCAGGCGCCGCTGAAGGTCGCGCTCTGCTACCCGAGCCCGTACCACGTGGGCATGAGCTCACTGGGGTTCCAGGCCATCTACCGGCTGGTGCATGAATACCCGGGCGCTTCGGCCGAACGGTCGTTTCTGCCGGACGATGTCGAGGCCTGGAAGAAGGCGCGGCTGCCTCCGCTGACCATCGAGACGCAGTCGCCGGTTTCCGCGTTCGACGTGCTCGCGTTCTCGGTGGCGTACGAGCTCGAGCTGCCGGGCTTCTTCACGATGCTCGAGCTGTGCGGGCTGAGCGTGTTTCGGGAAGAGCGTGACGATCGATCGCCGTTGATCGTCGCCGGCGGCCCCATCACGTTCTCGAACCCCGAGCCGCTGGAGCCCTTCATCGATGTGCTCGTGCAGGGCGAGGCGGAAGACCTGGTACCGATTCTGCTCGCGGCGGCTGCAGAGGGCGGAGGGCGCGAGGCGATTCGGCAGCGGCTGAAGGACGTACCGGGGTTCCGCTGCCCGGGGCTCTCGCGCGAGGGGACGAAGTTTCTGGTCGCGAAGGCCACGGACGCGATGCTGCCCGCGCGCAGCCAGGTGCTGACCGCGAATACGGAACTGAGATCGATGTTTCTCATCGAGCCCGAACGGGGCTGCAGCCGCGGCTGCCATTACTGCGTGATGCGGCGCACCACCAACGGCGGCATGCGCACGGTGCCTGCCGATCGCGTGCTGTCGCTGATTCCCGAGCATGCGCGGCGCGTCGGCCTCGTGGGGGCGGCCGTCACCGACCACCCGCAGATCGCCGACCTGATTCAGACCCTCGCCGATTCCGGGCGCGAGGTCGGCATCTCGTCGCTGCGGGCCGACCGGCTCACGCCGAAGCTCGTGTCCGCTCTCAAATCTGCCGGAGCGAAAGTGCTCACCGTCGCGTCCGATGGCGCGTCGCAGCGCATGCGCGAGCTCGTCGACCGCAAACATTCCGAAGAGCAGCTGCTGAACGCGGCGCGGCTCGCGCGCGAGTACGGCTTCGAACGGCTCAAGGTCTACAACCTGGTCGGGCTGCCGCTTGAAGAAGACGCCGACATCGATGAGTTGGTGCGGTTCACGA
>JAYUXE010000836.1:0-3814 GCA_043753165.1 Archangiaceae bacterium
CTGATTCTTTCGCAGAGCGTGGCGCGCAGCTACGAAACGCTGATCGCCCGCCGCAAGGCGCCGCTGTAGCGACGCGCGCGAGGAATCGAGCCCTACTGCATCTGGACGTTGAAGTTGACGCGCTGACCCGAGGCAAGGTTGAACTGTTCGTTCCACCGCGCCTTCCCGACGGTCACCGTGATGCGGTTGGACCCTTCGTAGACGGGAATCTCACCGCGAATGGGGGCCGAGCCGATGCGGCGTTCGTTGATGAACACCTGCGCACCTTCCGGAGCGCTGAGCGTGACGAAGCCCTGGTTCAGCTTGAACTTCTCTTCGTTCTTCTCGCCAGCGGTGATCGTGATCGCGCGCGCGGTCTTGATGCCGAGCTCTTTGTTCACCATCTGGAACACCTTGCGGCCCGGTGCCATGCGCCCCGTCCACGGGGTGCGGCCCACGATCTTTCCGTCGACGGTGAGCTCCACGTTCGGATCCACATCGATCGTGATCACCGAAAGCTCAGGAACCGCGGGGCCCGCGTCCACGACGACGGCCACAGGTTCAGGGGATCCGGCATCGACCACGACGACCGGCTCAGGCACGGCCGCGTCGAACACCGCCATCGGCACTTCAGTCACTGCGGGAATGACGGTGGCCGGCTTCGGCTCTTCGACCACGGGCTTCGGCTTCGCGATCGGCGTGTTGGCGGTGTTGATCGCGAAGTAGATCGCCCCGATGACGACGGCCACGACGACGCCTGCGATCGTGAAGGTGCGCGAGCGCGGCGCGGGGCCGACGGCAGAAAGCTCACCAGACGACACCGACGTCGGCATCACCATCGCAGGCTTCGGCGCGGGTTTCGGGGCGGGCGCAACGACGACGGCCGCAGTCGCCATCGGCGTCTTCACCGGCGGCAGAATCGGGGTGCCACCCGCCGGGGTGAACACGGGTTCCATCTTCTTGTCGGCCCAGACCTTGCGCGCGTAGTCGGCGACGCCGGCATCGATTGCCTGACGCCGCGCCGCGCGAATCTTGTCGCTGTCGGGGAAGTACGTCTTCAAGAACGTCGCGAGCTCTTCGTTGCTCGGCAGCGGCCCCATCGCGCGCTCGATCTCTTCGCGCAGCTGCAGCGGCGTCGCGAACCGTTCAGGCACTTTCTTCGCGCACGCCTTCACCAGGATCTTCTCGATCGCCTCGGGGATCTCGCCGGGCGGAGGCGGCGTCAGCGGCAGCGTCAGCACCGCGTGATCGAAGAAGTCACCCTGATCCGCGAACGGCACCACGCCCGTGAGGCACTCGTACAGCGCGAGGCCCAGCAGGTAGACGTCGGTCTGAATCGTGTACGCCTCGCGGCCGCCGATGATCTGCTCGGGCGCCGTGTGCACCCTCCGGCCCTTTACCCGCTGCCCCCCAATCTCGCGCGGAGCGAACGCCAGCGCTCCGTACCCCGTCACCTTCACCGCCCCGCTGAACGAGAGCAGGATCGTCTCGGGCCGCACGTCGCCATGCACCAGCGGCGAGCCGTCGTCGTTGCCGGCCATGTGCGCGTAGTGAACGCCCAGGGCGGCGTCGCAGATGATCTTCGCGGCGTATGGCGCCGGCAGCTTGTGGGCGTTCTCGAGCAGCTTGCGCAGCGACTCACCGTCGGCGAACTCGACGACGCGCGCGAACCCTTCTTCCAATGAAGCGAAGCCGTGCACGCGAACGATGTTCGGGTGGTCGAGCTGCGACGCGTGCTCGGTCTCTTTGCGGATGCGCGCCAGCAGCGCGGCGTCTTTCTCGGTGCCTTCGGGGACCCAGACCAGCACCACGGGATCCGCGCGGCCGTCTTTGGAAATTTCCAGCCCGATGAACGCGCGGGACCCTTCGCCGGCCAGCAGGGGGCCCAGGGCTTGGTACCTCTTGTTCGCCATGTTTCCGACCGTAGGGTGAAATCGGCAGGCGCGGAACTATTTACCCGCCTGACAAGAAGCTGGCGATGGCGCGGCGGCCAGGTGGCCGGGGGTCCGCGTCTCGCTGGGAAACGTGGCTGGTACGGCCATTGCTCACGCAGCCCAACATGAACCTCCGAACTGTCTGTTTGATCGCCTTCGCGTTGATCGCGTGTGGCGGCGCTCCAAAGCTTTACGTCGATGCGGGCCAGTTCCAGCACGTCGATTCCGGCGTGGGGGTGGTCGAAGACGCGGGCACGAAGCCCGATGCCGGCACGGTCGTCGACTCAGGCATTCCGTACGTCGACGCAGGGGTGGTCGATGCGGGCCTGCCCTGCGATCGCAACGAGCCGTGCACGCTGGGCTGGGCCGAGCCCGCGCACTACCCGGTGCCCGTCGACCACCACACGAGCTTCGTGCACGAAGTCGGTGGCGTGCCGTACCTCTACATCGTCGGCGGGGTGCGAACGGTCGCGGGCGACGTGAAAGAGGTCTACTCGGAGATTCGCCGCGCGAAGATCACCGACGCGGGCCTCGAGGCGTGGACGGACGTCGGTGTGCTTCCCCAGCCCCTGGCCTTCGCCGCGCAGGTGATTCACGGCAACCGCATCTACCTGATGGCCGGCCTGTCGAAGGACATGACGGGCGAGGTCGCGAGCTTCAAGGCTCTGGTCGGTGAGATTTCTCAGGTCGACGGCACGATCACCTGGCAGTTCGCCCCCGAGGTCTTCGAAGCCACGCTGCACGCGACCGCGATCATTCTGGGCGACAAGCTCTACGTCATCGGCGGGTCGCAGAACGCGCCGCGGAACACGGTCGCCGTGAGCACGCTGGGTGCGAACGGAATCCCGGGGCCGTGGTCGCTGTCGGCGCTGCTGCCGGTGCCGCGCAGCCACCACACCGCGGTCGTCCACGACAACCACATCTACCTGGTCGCCGGCTTCACCACCGGGCAGACGCCGTTGAGCCCGGTTTGGAAGTCCGAGCACGACACTGCGGGCAAGCTGACGGGGTGGAAGGTGGTCGGCGACATGCCGGATTCCCCGTGGACTGCGGGAGCGTCGGTGTGGGGCGACACGTTGCTCGTCGTCGGCGGGGGCGAAGGCGCGCCCGGCCAGCAGGTCTTTGTCGACCACGTGCGCCAGGCGCGCTTCTTGGACGACGGCACGATCAGCGGCTTCGCCAGCATCACGCCGCTGCCCGTCGCCCGGTCGCACGTGCACCAGGCACCCATCTACAAGGGCCGCGTGTTCTCGGTGGGTGGACGTCTGTTTCCGTCAGGGACCTCGATGGATCGCGCGTTCATCGGCTCTTTTCAGTAGCGCGCTAGAAGGGCAGGGTCAGGTAGTAGCCCTGCCGCCCGCGCTGCACGAGCAGCAGCACGCTTCGGCTCGACCGCGCGGCAATCAACAGCTCGCGAAAGACGGCCTCGGAGCTCAGCGGCTGGTTGTTGAGACGGACGACGAGATCGTTCGGCTCGAGGCCGATGCGCGCCGCCGCCGTGCCGGGCCGCACCGCGGTGATCGCCATGCCGCCCTTCACCGGCTTGAGCCGCAGCCCCAGGCGATCCCACGCGAGGCCGTCGGCGAGCTTCGTCGGGTACTCGACGGGGGTGACCGCGAGCGACAGCGTCTGCCCCGCGCGAAACACGTTCAGCTGCAGCGGCGTCTTCACGGGGTAGCTCTTCAGCCGCACGGTGAAGTCCTCGGCGTCTTCGACGGGCGTCGTGCCGACGGAAGTGACGATGTCGCCGCGCTGCAGGCCCGCCTGTTCGGCAGGGCTGCCGGGGTCGATGTTGATGACCAGCGCTCCGTCGGCGCGCGACCAGCCGAGGCGCTTGCGGACTTCGGCGGTCATCGGCTGCACGTCGATGCCAATCCACGCCGGGCGAATCTTCCCGAACG